>CAYTDJ010000008.1:0-17833 GCA_964436265.1 uncultured Chloracidobacterium sp.
CTTCCGGGATATGTGTATGGCTGAAGCGGGTTTCGCGTTATCGTCCTCGCCGTAGAGGAAGATTGATCGAGCAGCAGTGACACCGCGACATCGCGCTGTTTGCGTAGACGCTTGGTATAGATATTTTCAGACTGCTGTCCGTCAGCCTTTCGGTCGATCACGTAATCGACTAGCGCGTTCAGGTCGTAATCTTCCCCGTCTATCTCACGGTTGACGCGCGTCAGGTTTTCAGGTTTCATCAGTTGAAACTGATGCCTGATCGACGAGATCACGCCGCGATAACGCGACCTCGCTAGCTCAACGAACGAACGATCGCCCTGCTTCACTTTCTTCTCGATCACGCGGCTCCAACCCACGCGGTAATCGTTCAACTCGCGGTCCCATTCGTCGTACGAAAACGCCTCGTCGCCTGGTTCAAGCGCCTGTTCCGGCATCTCGTTCTGCGTCCACGCTTCGGCTCCCTGCAGGTCGTCCGGTTCACCCTCATCGTCCAGGCTGTTCCATGCATTGAAAAGATCTTTTACGTCTTCCGGCTGTTTCGGCTTCTGTTCGCGTTTGATCTGGTCCTCGGTTACGGCTTCGCCCGAGTCCTTGTCGTCATAAACGTATTCGCCCTTTTCTTCCTGTTGGTCAGGTTCGGCTTCCTGCATCTGCTCGGGCGTGATGTTCTGAAACAGGGTGTAAACCCGGCTCGTCGCCATTAGCGAATCGGCAACCGTAGCTTCTTTGATGGCCAGGTAGGATTCGATCACCGACTCGATCTCAGAAACGATCTGTCCGTAAAATTGCCGTGCATCGTCGGTCGCACCGCCGCAGAGCGTCACCTGAAACAGCAGTTCGAACGGTACCTGATGGATCGGTACATCAAAGATGTACGGACGCTTTTCGGCAAGGAATCGCCGCATCAGATCGAGGTCCTTTCGAAGGCCGCGATACGTTTGCCGCAGACGGTTATCGATGCGCGCGTTTTCCATCGTGCCGAATATCTTCTTTGCAAGGCGCGGTTCAGGGAAGACTTTCAGCACCTCGCGATAATCCGAATTCTTCGGGAGCGATTTCTGCCGTTTCTTGATCTCTGCTCTTATCTCTTCGTCCGTGAGAGATCGTTCCGCTTTGTTGATCTCATCGAGATAGCCCGAAAGCGAGAACATATCTATCTCGTCGGCAGTCGCTTCATACAACTCGGCGAGCGAAGTAAAAGCTGCCTTCAAATCAGTCGTGTCTTTTTCAAAAGTGCCGAACTCTATCTGTCCCGCACCGTGCGCGGCCAGCACTTTATAGAGCCGAAAGTCCTTTTCCTCGTTGTCGAATTCCGCGACGGTTGCGGGCAGATAGATCGTCTTTCCGTCACCTATCCGCGATTCCTGCGGAATGGCCGAGAGCGGCCCGATCTCGACCTCTTTGCCCGTCAACCCTTCGATATAGATACGCAAGACGTTCTGTATCTTTTCGAGCGGCAACCCGGTTCGGGTTTCGCTAAGATGTTCGTGCGAGGCACGCGTCTCGAGTGCAAAATAACTGCGGCGCGCTTTTGTTGACTCTTGCGCCATCTCGCGAAGGCCCGTCTCGATCCACTCCTCAAACTGTTCGAGCGTCACCTTTCGCAGCGCAGCTGTACTCGATCGAAATGCCGCAAGTGCGCTTTCCGCGTCCGTTTCTGCGATCGTACCGGTCAGTTCAAGCACACGTTCGATCGCCTTGATCCGCGATCGTTCCGATTTAATATTGCCGAGTTTTCGGGTGAAGATCTGTGTAAAGAACTTCGGCGTCGCGCGGAGGAATGCGATCAACACGGCGTTTCCGTGTTTCGCGATCTTGTGGAGCACGCCGCACCATTCATCGTATGCCGCACCGGCAGTCCGCAGCACTTCGCTGCCAGCCGAGACGAAGTGGAGCGTAACGCTGCCGCCGTGGTCCAGGAATCCTACACCGCTGTCCGCGAGCCGAATCGCCGACTCGGACGAAAGCCCGTTCAAAGCTTTCGGCATATTTGCCCACAGGTCCGCGGTCATACCGCCGGTTCGGGTCGCGAAAACCGCCGCAAGTCTTATCACTCTTGCAGCAACATCGCTTTTCGCCTGGCCAAAAGTCGCCAGCACGTCGGCGACCGGAGGAGTCTTTTGCAGGAATTCCGAGCTGTGCTTTGCCGAACGGTTAGCTATGTCCAGAGCTAGGTTGAGCACGTCGACCAGCAGTTCATCGTCGTCGATCCGGTCCGCAAGTGACGGTATCAACTTAAAAGTCTCCAGCGAGATCGAGCTAGAAAGCACCAATTGCCGCGTGCATATCTGAAAGACGAGCGGCCGCGCCAAGGCCGGCATCTTCTTTAATTCCTCGACCCCATCGGTGAAGAACTTGGCACCGGTATCGGCGTTGCCCATCGCCAACCGACGTCCCATCTCACCCCACAACCTTATGTCGTCAGCCGAAAGGATCTTTGCCGCCCGCGGCACTGCCGCCACAAACTCGCGGCTCGCACGCAATGAAACACCCGCCAATGCCGCGCTTACCTCGAGCGAAGCTCGGCGTTTATCAGCCGGCAGACGTCCAAGCCTTGCCGCCAAACCCGTCAGCGTATTCTTCGTGCCGTTCTCTTCCACCTTAATTAGAGTCTAAGAACTACGCCGTAGATTGTCCAAAACCTCGGAGCGTAGATGACAGGCCTGCATCGCCGCTTTTGTTTGGTGCTGATGCGAGAACAAACTATTCTGTCGGAACATCCTTCGATCCATGACCGTAATCGTTTACCAAACTATGAAAACACTCGTTATCATTTTGCTGATCGCTGTTTCAACCGCAGCCGCACAAGTCTCGGCGTTCAGGTTTCGTCCGGAACGTGTCCAAACTGGCACTGTATTTCATTATTTGAAGACGAACGTTGACGGCACACAGCCCGAAAACGTCTCGACCTACATCGCGGCCCGTGACCGCATCGAATCATTCAAGTTTCACGAAAAAGGTACGCGTGCCGGATTGGTCATCGCGGAGGTCGATTGGCAAGACTTCATAGTTCGAAGACTGGAATCGTGGCAAGTGAATTCAAAAAACGAGCGCAAGCTTTTCGCGACGCTGACTTACGATACGGCGAAACAGTCGGTCGTCGTATCGATCCCGGCTGTCAAACCCGAGCCTGAATTCGTGAAGATCGATCTCCTGCCGTTTCACCTTTACAATTTTGATCTCGCCGGTCTGAATGTGATGTTCGCTCACCTTGCCGATCCGAAAAGGGCATTTGTCGTGGGCATTGCCGATCCTACCTTCAAAGCGGATCCGCTTTTCGCCTATAAAGGTGAATTGACCATGACTTATGAAAAGGAAGAAACGCGCAATGGGGTTGAATGCCGACGCTATTCCGCCTCCGGAAACGGCATAGCCGGCAAGGGAACTGTCTGGGTCAACAAGAAGCGAGGCCATATCGAAGATATGGAGTTCGACGTTGCAAACAACCCCGACTGGAAGACATTTAAACTAAAATTGGTCAAAACCGAAAAGATGACCGCAGCCCAGTGGGAGCAATTCATATCAGGTCATTTCGAGTGATCACATTTTCGGCGGGTTGCCGTCGCGGTAGATGAATACGTGGAAACACGCGTTCACACCGTATTCGATCAAGGCGTCGAGCTTGCCTGCGCGTTCCATTTCGGCGAGTTTTTGCATTACGAAGTTTTGCTCTTCGGCAGGCATGTGCTTTCGGGCAAGGTCGAACGCGCAGCCGGATGTATGGGGCGGCAGTGAGCCTTCGCCGCGTACCTTGAACGAGTTTGCGTTGCCGGCATTCAACAGTATCTGGTAATCCATCGAACGGGTCAGCGAAGTAACGCGAAGCGGCCGGCCGAACCTACCGAAATATGCTTCTGCAAGTTCGATCAAAATGGGCTTTGCCGGTTTTTGAAACATACGCAGCAAACGCATTCGCATCTGCTTTCGGTCTGCCGGGTTATTCAGGTCGTACTTTTTCCCAGCGAAGTTATCTGCCAATCGTGCGAGGCTGCTGAATTTGGGGTGGCCGTTCGATATCTCGCTGCGGCTATCAGGAAACGCGAACGACATGAACGGAGTATCCTGTGCGGAACCGCCGACATCCAGATAGTAGCTGTTGGTGGCCATCGGCATCTCGATCAGATCGCCGCTGAGGCGTTTCGCGGCAAGGTCACCGAAATCCATCGGCTGCTGATAGCCTTCATTATTCATCTGGCGAAGTTTCGCCTTCTGCTTTATGACGCCGTCGCCGAACAGCTCCTTCGGTACAGCGAGCCCGGCCGGGCGAATACCTGCCTCACCCGGTCGGGGCTCGAATGCCTTTTTTTGGGCCGCAGCTAGGGTTGCCGCCGAAACGTTTAGATCGGCCTCGGCAGTATCGGATGCGTCGACCGTAACGTCGGCAACGCTGGACGCGTCGATCTCTTTTTCCGCCGTTTCCCATGAAGCGATCAGGTCGTCCAGGTTGTCCTCATCTTCGCCGCCAAGTGGATCGATCACGCGAACAGGTATCGCTGATGAACTGGCGATCATCTGTGATTTTGTGCCGGTTCCGCCTCTTGAATCACCCCGTACGATCAAGTAGATACCTATGCCGCCAAAAATAAGGATGAGCAGCGTCATTACAGCCGACCCGACGATCAAATACAGCTGTGTGTTCGAGCCGTTTGGTTTTTGCTTAGGCTTTGCCGCTGTCTTAGGGACCGAAGTCGGCGCAGGAGCGGGCGGTTGAGAAGCAATGATCGGCGTTTGCGGTTCTGCCTGAACAGACGTGTAGGCAGAACCGCCAATTTCCACCCGGATCTCTGTATAGGTCCCGATCTTTATCCGGTCGCCATTTTTCAGGATCCGCGGACGCCCTTCGAGCCGCTCGCCGTTGACAAAAGTGCCATTAGTCGAGTTTTCATCAGCGACGAGCAGTTCGCCTTCATCGATGAAAAAGGTCGTATTGACGCGCGAAAGACCCGAATCGTCGAGGACAAGTGTCGCAAGTTCGGTGCGGCCGATCGACAGTTCGTTATCGACCGAAACCGCCTTAGTCCCGTAAGGCCCGGTTATGTGAAGCTTGAATGCCACGCGTTCTAATGATGATGGTCGTCGGCTACCTCTTTCAGCTTGGAGATGTCCATCAGTTTCGCAAAATCGTCAAAATGGAACATCGACTCATCCTTACAGTGTTCGCAAAAAAAGGTCACGTCCTCGCCGAGGTACATGTCCTTTAGATGGTATGCGATGAAACACCCGTAACATCGCTGAATCCGCTTGCCGAATTGTTTTATTATTTCCTCGTCCTGTGCTGCGTCCATTGGGCAATGCTAGATTCTAGCACAGGCCATTTTGAAAAAAGGAGTTGCAATATCGGCTTCAATATGTTTTCAATATAGTTTCGATGTACGGCTTCACGCTTCACGTCCAGCACCATCATCACGCGCATATCAACCGGCGCGTGATCTGATCCGTTTTTCTAATTAGATAAAAATAGATTCTTATCAGGCGTCAGGGAACTTCAAACGAGTTTCCAGGGCGTCGTTTTGTTAATTTTGAGCTATGAAATTAAAGATCGCGTTACAAAAATCAGGAAAGCTAGCCGAGGGCTCCACCGCATTGCTGCGAAAGTGCGGTATCGGGTTTTCGAACGGCTTAGGGAAGTTGCGTACGGAAGCAGCCGATTTTCCCCTCGAGATCTTTTTCTTGCGTGACGATGATATTCCCAATTATGTTGCCGACGGCGTCGCCGATGTAGGCATTGTTGGTGAAAACGTGATCGCGGAAGATCCGAAACCGGTCGAAACTATAGATCGCCTTGGATTTGGCCGGTGCCGGCTTTCGATCGCGGTCCCGAAAGGCATCGAATACAACGGCATCTCCGACCTCCGGGGTAAACGCATCGCGACCAGCTATCCGAAGATCCTCGCAGATTTCTTTTCATCGCGCTCGATCTCGGCAGACATACACATGATCAGCGGATCGGTCGAGATCGCCCCATCGATCGGCTTGGCTGACGCAGTCTGCGATCTTGTAAGTTCGGGAAGCACGCTGTTCTCAAACGGCCTTCGCGAGGTCGAGACCGTGATGAACTCCGAAGCCGTCTTGATCGCAAGAACCGGCCTAAACAGTGAACTCTCGGAAACACTTAACAGGCTCTTGTTCCGCATACGAAGCGTAAACGCAGCGTCGCAAAACAAATACATCCTTTTGAACGCTCCCGTCGAAAAAGTTAAAGAGATCTCTGCGATCCTTCCCGGAATGAAGAGTCCGACGGTCGTTCCACTTGCTGAAAATGGCTGGGTATCGGTTCATTCGGTGATCAGCCAGCACGATTTCTGGGACGTGGTGGACAATCTGAAACGTGCCGGAGCCGAAGGAATTCTCGTTCTATCGATCGATCAGATGATCAGGTGAATTTTATGAAAGTGATCAAATACCCATCTCGTGGATCGTGGGGTGATCTTTTGAAGCGGCCAGTAATGGATACGCGAAGCCTCGCAGATACCGTCAGCTCGATCATTGAAGATGTGAAACAAAACGGCGATGTCGCTCTTCGGACTTATTCGAGCAAACTCGACAAGGTCGGTCTTGACGACTTTCTGGTCTCTGGAGACGAGTATCTCGAGGCCGAGGCATTAGTTCCACAAGATCTGAAGGACGCACTGTCCGTGGCGAAAGCAAATATCGAGAGATTTCACAGGATCGATAATTCCGAATGTGGTTTGATCGAAACGATGCCTGGTGTACTGTGCTGGAAAAAGTCATTGCCGATCGAAAAAGTAGGTATTTATGTTCCTGCAGGATCGGCTCCGCTTTTCTCTACCGTTTTGATGCTCGCCATTCCCGCAACGTTAGCAGGCTGCCGCGAGATAGTCATGTGTTCGCCGCCGGACGCGAATGGAAGGATGAGTGCCGCGACACTTTACGCAGCTCGTCTTTGCGGAGTCAGCAGTGTTTACAAGATCGGCGGTGCTCAAGCGATCGGAGCAATGGCGTTTGGCACCGAAACGGTACCGAAAGTTTACAAGATCTTCGGCCCGGGGAATCAATATGTAACCGAGGCAAAGCTCCAGGTTTTTCGATCCGGAGTCGCGATCGATATGCCGGCAGGCCCGTCAGAAGTCGCGGTGCTCGCCGATGACACATGCGTCCCTTCTTTTGTTGCCGCCGATCTGCTCTCGCAGGCCGAACACGGCCCGGACAGCCAAGTCATCCTGGTTGCGACATCCGAAACGGTAATTGACGAGGTGTTGGCCGAAATAGAGATCCAGGTCGGCTCATTACCGCGTCGTAAGACCGCTCTCGCTGCTTTGGAGAATTCAAAGGCGATCCTGATCGGAACGATCGACGCAGGCATAGAACTTTTGAACGACTATGCACCCGAGCATTTGATCATTGCGGCGGAGAATGCCGAACAGATATCGGAGCGGATCACGAACGCCGGCTCGATCTTCATCGGAAACTATTCTTGTGAGAGTGCCGGAGATTATGCGTCCGGAACGAACCATACGTTGCCGACGAATGGAGCCGCGCGCGCGTACAGCGGTGTTTCGGTCGCGAGTTTTATGAAAACTGTCACGTATCAAAAATTGAACGAAGATGGAATACGCAACCTTGGCCCTGTCATTGAGGCTATGGCCGCCGCCGAAGGCCTCGATGCACACAGACGAGCCTCCGCGATAAGGAGGGAGTATGTCGGAGGCTAGTTTGACGTTCGACGTTCATCGTCTGGTCCGCGAAAACATTCGCCGTTTGACGCCATACTCGTCGGCCCGCTCAGAGTTTGCAGGAACTGCTGAGGTGTTTCTCGACGCCAATGAGAACGCATTCGGTTCACCTGCAGGAAACGAATACAACCGCTATCCCGATCCGCTTCAAAAGGAACTCAAAGGACGGATAGCCGAATCGAATCGAGTGCGGCCCTCTCAGATATTCGTAGGAAACGGCAGCGATGAAGCGATAGATCTTTTGTTCCGCATCTTCTGCGAACCAGGCCGTGATAGTGCGCTCATCTGTCCGCCGACATATGGGATGTACAAGGTTTCGGCGGATATCAATGATGTTGAGGTAAACGAGGTCCGGTTGACCGACGATTTTCATTTGGATTTACCAGCGATCCGGAAGGCGATCACCGATCGAACGAAGTTGATCTTCATTTGTTCACCAAATAATCCGACGGGAAATCTTATGCGCCGGGAAGCGGTCACCGAGATAGCCCGGTATTTCGACGGCATTGTAGTAGTTGACGAGGCATATATTCATTTCGCCGACGAACCGTCATTGATCAGTGATTTGAACGGCTCTCCAAATATGGTCGTCCTCCAGACGTTTTCGAAAGCCTGGGGCATGGCCGGGTTACGAGTCGGCCTGGCATTTGCCGGCGAGGACATCATTGGCCTTATGAACCGGGTCAAACCGCCATATAACGTCAGCGGGATCGCGCAGCGGGCGGTCCTCGATGCGCTTGATCAAGTGGACAAGGTCGCGTCGTGGATCAGAGAGGTTTTAAGCGAGCGGGATAAGATCAGGAGAAAGCTCACGGCATTCGACTTCATCGAAACGATCTATCCGACCCAGGCTAATTTCGTTCTTGTGAAAACCAGCGATGCAGACGAGATCTATAAGCACCTTGTCGAACGTCAGATCATTGTTCGCAACCGAAGTAACGTCGATCTTTGCGGAGGGTGTTTGAGGATCACGGTCGGAACTCCTGACGAAAATGAACGCCTAATGAGCGCATTGAATGACCTTAATAAAGTGAGAGCCAATAAATGAAACGAGTAATATTCATCGACCGCGACGGAACGATCATTCGCGAGCCTGAGGATTTTCAAGTCGATGTGATCGAGAAGCTCCGCTTCTTGCCGCAGGCGATCACGAATCTCGCGAAGATCGCTCGCGAGACTGATTTCGTGCTGGTAATGGTGACCAACCAAGACGGTATGGGTACCGAGAGTTTTCCCGAATCCGCGTTTCATCCGGCTCAGAATTTTGTACTCCAAACCTTGGCGGATGAAGGAGTTGATTTTGAGGATGTATTCGTCGATACGACTTTTGCTCACGAGAACGCTCCAACTCGGAAGCCCGGAACCGGAATGCTTGGCAAATACCTGACTGGCGAATATGACCTTGCGAATTCTTACGTCATCGGTGATCGTCCGACCGACGTACAACTCGCGAAAAATCTTGGAGCAAAGGCGATATACATTAGGAACGATACTTTTCCACTTGAGATCAACAGCGACGATGCGGTTTTCGCGGTCGATGATTGGAATGAAATATATGAGATCTTGCGTCGGCCTGTTCGCAAGGCCTCGCACCGACGCACGACCAAGGAAACCGACATCGTAGTTGAGTTAAATCTCGATGGCCAAGGCCGATCAGAAATATCGACGGGCATCTCATTCTTCGACCACATGCTTGAGCAGATCGCCCGACATGGATCGATCGACCTAAGGATAGAAGCAAAGGGCGATCTTCACATCGACGAACATCACACGATCGAGGACGTTGCTATCACGCTTGGGGAAGCATTTTCTCTCGCTCTCGGCGATAAACGCGGAATGGAACGCTACGGTTTTTGCCTGCCGATGGACGATTGTCTCGCGCAGGTCGCGATCGATTTCGGGGGACGCAATTGGATCGTATGGGACGCTGAGTTCAAACGCGAAAAGATCGGCGAGATGCCGACGGAACTTTTCTTTCACTTCTTCAAGTCCTTTTCAGACAAGGCTCTTTGCAATCTGAATATTAAAGCCGAAGGTACGATCGAACACCACAAGATCGAAGCCATTTTTAAAGCTTTTGCCAAGGCGGCGAAGATGGCCTTACGACGCGAGGGGAGCGAGTTGGCAAGCACGAAAGGAGTCCTGTGAAAGTAGTGGTCGTAAAATACAACGCCGGTAACATCGCCTCTGTCGCGAACGCATTGAATCGCCTTGGCGTGGAACCGATCATCTCCGACGATGCAGAAACCCTGCGAACTTCCGACAAGGTGATCTTTCCCGGGGTCGGCGAAGCATCATCGGCGATGAACCATCTGCGTGAGCGAAGACTGGATGTGGTCCTAAAGACTCTGAATCAACCAGTAATGGGGATATGTCTTGGAATGCAGCTGCTATGCGCATCGTCAGAAGAAAACGAGACAGAATGTCTCGGCATCATGCCATATCGCGTTCGAAAATTTCCGAGCGGCGGGCTAAAGGTTCCACATATGGGCTGGAACACTGTAAGCGATCCTCAACCACCTCTTTTTGAGGGAATTTCGTCAGAGGAATACTTCTACTTTGTACATGGCTACTATGTTGAGACCGGTAAGCAGACGATCGCCACTTGCACTTACGGAGAAACATTCAGCGCTGCGATCCATCACGCGAACTTTTACGCCGTGCAGTTTCACCCGGAGAAGTCAGGGATCGCCGGGCAGAAAGTTCTGGAGAGTTTCCTAAAGCTATGATCGAGATAATTCCGGCGATCGACATCATCGATGGTAAATGTGTAAGGCTGACACAGGGGGATTTTGACCGTAAGACAGTTTACTCCGAAGATCCGCTCGAGGCCGCAAAGCGGTTTGAAGCGGCCGGTATGAAGCGACTGCATATGGTGGACCTAGACGGAGCGAGATCCGGCAAGCCGGCAAATCTTCACGTACTTGAACGTGTTGCCGGCAGAACTGATCTCAGGATCGATTTCGGCGGCGGCATCAAGTCGGAGATGGATCTTGAGGCTGTGTTCGATTCGGGTGCGGCGATCGCCAACATTGGAAGCCTGGCCGTTAAACAGCCTGAGAGGTTTCTCTCTTGGGTCGACAAGTACGGGAGAAAATCGATGCTGCTCGGGGCCGATGCGAGGGACGGAAATATTGCGATCAATGGGTGGCAGACCTCAACAGATATATCGATCTTCGATCTGTTGGCCGAATTTGCGGAAAAGGGTGTAACGAGTGCCTTCGTAACGGATATAGGCCGCGACGGTGCAATGTCCGGTCCATCGATCGAGCTGTATCAGCAAATAATCAGATCGGTCCCTGACCTGGAACTTATTGCGAGCGGAGGCGTCCGGTCGATCTCAGACGTCGATCATCTGCAACGAATCGGCTGTTCCGGAGTGATCATCGGAAAGGCGATATATGAAAGGAGCATCGAGCTCGAGGAACTTTCGAGATATGTTGGCTAAACGGATAATCCCTTGTTTAGACGTAAAAGACGGCCGTACGGTAAAGGGCACGAATTTTGTGGGCCTCCGCGATGCAGGTGATCCCGTTGAGTTAGCGGAAAGTTACTCTGCCCAAGGAGCGGACGAACTTGTGTTCTTGGACATTTCAGCAACGAACGACGGCCGAAAGACGTTCGCAGGGTTAGTTGGCGAGATATCTCGGAAGATAAATGTCCCGTTCACGGTCGGCGGCGGGATCTCGTCGGCAGGCGACATCGGGGCCCTGCTCGATGTGGGAGCCGACAAGGTGTCGATAAATTCGGCCGCTGTAAGACAACCCGCGATCATCGAAGCTGCGGCCAAGAATTTCGGTTCGCAGTGCGTGGTGCTAGCGGTCGATGCAAAGCGAACAAGTGATGGCTGGCGAGTGTATATGAACGGCGGACGTATCGCCACTGAGCTAGACGCGGTAGCCTGGATCAAACGGGGTGTCGAACTCGGGGCCGGTGAGATATTGTTAACGTCGATGAACGCTGACGGCACAAGGGACGGTTTCGAACTCGAACTTACCCGCGAGGTGTCGGAGTCGGTAAGCGTGCCGATCATCGCGTCCGGCGGTGCAGGCTCGATGGATGACTTTGCGGATGTGCTCGTTCGCGGCAAAGCCGACGCGGCCCTTGCGGCCAGCGTGTTTCACTATGGTCAGATCGGGATCCCTGAGCTGAAATCGTTTTTAAAAATGCGCGGCGTCGAGGTGAGAATATGAATCTGGATTTCTCAAAATATGCCGATGGCCTTGTTCCCGCGATCGTGCAGGACGTCGATAGCGGTGCGGTTCTGATGTTGGGCTTCATGAATGCCGAAGCACTGGAAAAGACGTTGAGCACGCGACAAGTTACGTTTTATTCCAGATCTAAGCGAAGACTCTGGACAAAGGGCGAATCGAGCGGCAATTTCCTTTTGCTTGCATCCATCACGGCAGATTGCGATCTCGACACGCTGCTCGTCAGATCAAAAGCGACAGGGCCGGTTTGTCACACCGGCGCCTTTACCTGTTTTGGCGAGACGCAAGAAAAGCCTCATGACTTTTTATCGGAACTCGAATCCGTGATCGAACAACGTCGGTCGGATCGGATCGACGTGTCCTACGTTTCACAATTGGCGGAAAAAGGATTGAACAAGATCGCTCAAAAGGTTGGTGAAGAGGCTGTGGAAACCGTTATCGCCGCGATGGAAAATGACACCGAAGCTTTCAAAAACGAGGCCGCCGATCTGCTTTTCCATTATCTGATGCTGCTGCAGGCCAAAGGTATCAAGCTTAATGATGTTGTCGACGTTCTGAAAGATCGCCGAAGATGACTATTTTACAACTCCGCGTTTCGACGTTTCGATGAAATCGACCAGAAGATCGACTTCCTTACAATCTTTGATCTCTTCGCGTATTTTCTCTACCGCCTGCGTCGTATTCAGTTTGGAAGAAAGCAGTAAATGATATGCGTGATTTAGCTTTTCGATCGTGTCGCGGCCGTAACCTCGCCGCTTCATTCCGACACGGTTGAGGCCGAAACATTTCGCATGATTCCCCTGTATGATCGCGAATGGCGGTGCGTCTTTTACAACGACGGAATATCCGCCAACGAATGCTTCTAACCCGACACGGCAAAACTGATGGACACCAGAGTATGCGCCGACATTAGCCCGGTCGGCGATCTCGACGTGGCCCGCAAGTGTGGCGGCATTTGCCATGATCACGCTGTTTCCGATCTGACAATCGTGTGCAACGTGAGCCTGTGCCATGAACAGATTGTCGTCACCGATCTTTGTTAGTCCGCCTCCCCCCGCAGTCCCGCGATGAATGGTGACAAACTCCCGGATATGGTTGCGTTTGCCGATCTCCGTAGCAGTCGGTTCACCGGCGTATTTAAGATCCTGCGGCGCAAGTCCGATCGACGCGAAAGGGTAGACGTGAGTATCATCGCCGATCGTAGTTTTTCCGTCCACGACTACATGAGAATCAAGCAGGACGCCGCTGCCTAGAGAGACATCATCGCCTATCGTGCAAAACGGGCCAATGTGGCAGCCCTCGCCGAGGTTAGCTTTGGGTGAAACGATCGCAGTTTCGTGAATGTATGTACCCATTTGACCTATTGATTTGGGCGGTCTGCGATCACACTCATGATCTCGGCTTCGGCAGTGATCTGGCCGTCCACTCTGGCGATCCCCTTCATCCGCTGTATCTTGTTGCCGATACGAAGCGCGACGACCTCAAGTTCCAGCGTGTCTCCGGGGACGACGGGTTTGCGAAACCGAGCCGATTCGATACCGCTGAAATACGGGATCTTGGCATCTCGGTCATCAAATTCGCGCAACGCCAGTATCGCGCCTACCTGTGCGAGGGCTTCGATCTGCAGGACGCCGGGCATCACCGGCGCGCCGGGGAAATGGCCCTGAAAAAATTGCTCATTGACCGTCACCTGCTTGATGCCGACGATGCGAACCTTTGGCTCGAGTTCCACGATCTTATCCACGAGCAAAAAGGGATAACGGTGCGGAAGTATCTCCTGAATTGCGACCGAATCGTATATGACCATCTTATTCATTAAATACCAAAAATCAGCAGCCAGCAGAAGAATGACTTCGACCGGCTGCTGATCCAATTAATGTTAGTGACAAACTATGGCTTGGTGGGCGTAGCCGCAGTAGCTGCCCCAGCCGGCCGGGCGTTGAAGTAAGTAATGAAATCTTTCGTTACATCAACTTTTGCCGGGTTGAAAGCCAAGATCAAGCCGGCGCTGTCCAATTTGGCAGCATCCAGAATGAGATCGTAGCCTTTCTGATTAGCATAGTCCTGCATCGCCTTTCCGATCTCCTGCAGGAGCGGGCCCAACACCTGCTGCTGACGGCGTTCGAAATTCGCCTTCGCGTCTTCCTGTTCACGCTTGATGTTCTTTTCAAGGCTTTGGTACTCGGTCAACTTTGCTTCGGCCGATTTTTGATCGATCGGAACGCTGGCCGCCTGAGCCTGGAGTTTTTTTATCTCCTCGCCAAGCGCATTGTAACGCGTGACCATGCCCTGGATCTTCGTCTCGACCGGTTTGAACTCCGTGTCAAGACTGTTCATTGCATTGTTGTAGCGAACAATGCCGTCCTTACCGTCAAACAAAGCTGTGTTTATGATAACGATCTTGTAATTCGCCGCAGGCTGTGCGGTTCCCTGCGCGAACGCTGAAACCGTAAAAAATGCCGCAAAAACAATACTGGCGGCGATCAAACTGATTTTTTTCATTCTATTTGCTAAAACTCCTTCGAACCTTGAGGGGACACAGTGCTGTACGCACTTCATCTACCTTTGAGACAATTTCTCTCCTAAATGTTGCCTGCGGCAATGAGGACCGCAAAAGAGAGATATCCTATGCCATAGCAACGGCTATGTCAATTTTCGACTCAACCCATTAGAACGTCCTGCCGACAGTGAATCGGAACCCGTTACGCTTACCCGGGAGAAAAATACCCGGAAGTTCTTCGGTCACACCAAGTTTGGCGTTGGGATTGTAATAATAGATCAGCCGAAACGGAACGTTGACGATCGGGACCTGTATCCGAAACTCTACACCGACGCTGGCCTTAAAATCTCCGATCTTAGAGAAAGCTGCGTCATTCACCTTTAATAGTGAATTCTGCTGCACCTCACCGCGGACATAAAACTGATCGATACCCGTCGGGAGGCTCACCGGACATCCGAATCTGTTGCCGCCGCAAAAAAGATTTCGAAATTCGCTCTTCGTAAGTACTCGATTGTTGTAGTAGAGGATCGAACCGTAAATGCTCTCAAGCACTGGCGCATTTATCAGGCCCAGTGCGGTCAAACGTCCGGCTCCGATCAACTTGTCATCTTCCAGGAATTCACTGTTGATCACCTGAGTCCCGGTCTTGCGCAGGTTGAACACGCTGCCTACATCAGCGAACAAAGCCAGTGTCGCTGGACCGAAGATCGGGATACGGTATTCGACGTTTCCAAGCAACTGAGTGTCGCCACCGATAAACCGATAGTTCCGCGAAAGCAGCGCCGGATTAGCGCCGTCATATCCGGTCACCTGGCCGAGCGTGGCGATCTCGCTTAAGATCGTCGATCCTGCAGGGAATCCCGTCGGTGCAACAGGCGTGCCTGATGCATTGGTTGCGACCGATACATTCCGGCTGGTTACGTATGTATCGAAGGGTGCAACCGGCCCGATCGAGCGCGAATTGTATCCTCGTATGTCGTTCTCGCTTCCCAAATAAAAACGTTCATATACCGGGACACCGCCAACGTAGGCGATCGAGTTGGCATTGCGGATCGTATCCGTGATCGCGAACGAGCCGATATGGCCGGCAAGCACGCGGAACGCAAGTACTTCAGGATTTTTTGATTTCTTTCTGCGGAACGGTATGAAATTCGAATAGCTGACATTAGGCGAATATGTGCGAACGTCGCCCCCGAGACCGGCAAATCCAAAGGAAAGCGAAAGCTGCGATCCGCGGTTTGTGTCGATCCCATTAGCTGCCGGCTGTCGAGTGTCGTAAACAAAAGATCCGGTGATCCGGCTTGTAAGGATATTGGGAATAGCGTAAATGACCGGAATTCTTGCGGCAGGGTCAGCCGACTGATTGACCGGCGGATCCGTGATCGTCGTGGCTGAGAATTGATATGTCAGGCCGACTCGCGAGAACTGTGTAAACCTGCGTTTCTTGAAGAGCAATTCGGACAAAGGCGCGGTGGCAAATACGTTCGCACCGTAAGTGCTCTGTGTGAAAAGGTTGCTTGAATCAACAGTGATCTGCGCCAAGGGGTTGAATGTAAGATCATCAAGCAAAGACTGGTTCTGGGTCAGAAATGTACCTTCGCCGAAAAACTTGTATCTCGAAGCGAATAAGGAAAAACCCACGGAAATTGGCCGGTCGCGAAAATACGGCTCTTGGTAGGTAAACTGAAAGCTTTGCTGACGGTTTCCTATTCCTGCCTGAAACGAAAGGATTTCGCCGCGGCCCGCTAGATTGTTGGTCGAATACTCAAGGCCGAACGATGTTCCGCCAAGGCCGCCGGCCGCGCCGTTAAAAGAGATCTGCTGCCGGCCTTTTTCCCGAACCTTTACGTTCACGTCAACGTCACCTTGTTCTTCGTCGGTACGTTTTTCGACATCCTGATCCTTATCGATCGGGTCAAAATACTGGGTCTGGTTGAGACGCGCTACCGAGATCTCAAGCCAGTTTTGGTTATAAATGTCGCCTTCGTTCAGCAGGAATTCGCGGCGAAGAACGCGATCGCGCGTAAATGTATTCCCGGTAAATTCTAGGCGTCTCAGTGTGAACTGTTTACCTTCTTCAATGGTTATTTTTATGTCGACAATACCTTCATTGGGATTGGTCGGGCTGTCCTTGAATTCCGGTTCATACTCGGCTGAAAACTCGATGAAACCCTGAGACCCATACAGCTTGGCCATCTCCTCGTAAACGGCATCCTGCAAGCGCTTGCCGTCCGCTACGTCACCGGTCTTTAGACCAACAAAGGCAAGTATCTGCTGCTCGGAAAAGATCGAGTTGCCCTCTACCTTCAGTTCGCCCACTCGAAAGAC
The DNA here is from genome assembly GCA_964436265.1 of uncultured Chloracidobacterium sp. Lineage (GTDB taxonomy): Bacteria > Acidobacteriota > Blastocatellia > Pyrinomonadales > Pyrinomonadaceae > OLB17. Next base: position 16,734 of record CAYTDJ010000008.1, read on the forward strand.
CTTACCTTCGGTGACCGGTACGATAATTTTCAGCGTATCGTCTTTAGAAGAGATCAGAGGAAGCGGAAGCGTTATTAATGGGATGAAGTCGGTGCGCTTAACGCCTAGTCCGACCACCTCAGGTTCGCCTATTCGTGCTTGGAAATAGCCTTTTGACCACATATAGGCACGTACGTTTTTCTGGAGGTCGTACTGCAGTTTTCGAAGGTCGAGAATGTCCTGCCCCTTGAATCTCGCTATAAGGCCGGTTTCTTTTACAAGCGTCAAAGCATTGCGGAGTTCACCGTCCTTGAACTTCTCGTTTCCGGTAAAGTCTATCTCAATGATACGCGACCGGTTACCCTGTTCGATCTCAAAGGTCAAGCCGATCGAAGTGGCCGACACCTCTTCTTCTTTGATATTGACCTTTGCGTTCGGATAACCTTTTCCGGCAAGAAGTTCGCGCAAGATTCGGCTTGCATTCCGAGCCTTAACAGGGTCGTAAATGGCTTCCTTGGAAACACCGACGCGCTTTTCTCTGAACTCTTTCAGTACGTCCGATTCCTGGACCGCTTTCATCCCGGTGAATTGAAGGTCACGAATAATGGGCCATTCGCGAACTTCGAATATCACATTGACGCCTCCGCGAACACCTTCCGTGGTCAACACCCGCGTCGCGGTCTTATCGAAGAAATTAAGAGAAAGTAGTTCTCTGAGGTCTCGTTCCAACGCGGCGGGGTCGTAAACATCACCCGGGCGAGTCTTAATGTAGTAAAGCAGGTCGTCATCGCGTAGTCTCCGATTTCCCTGAATATCTACCGTTTCGACGATCTGCTGCTGGTTTTCGGCTGAGGATTCCCCTCGAGTTGCGACACGGAACTCTGTCTTGGCAAGGACCGGAGTCGTAATTACTGCAAGACTCAAAAAAACAAGTCCGATTGCGCTCAAATTTCGCATAAAAACGATATTCCCTAATAAATGCGGTTTGAAAGCCGAGGAGAGCTTTCGAAAGCCGTCTTGCGCTGGAAAATAAAACGTAAGGATAACCAAAAGCAGACAGCAATTCAACGGCGGAAATTATTACGCTTCGTAAGATTCCCACCCATAGACGCAGGTTGCCT
>CAYTDJ010000009.1:0-17431 GCA_964436265.1 uncultured Chloracidobacterium sp.
ACGCGAAATAGTGAAGAAATGGTTCCTGCTTACTTCAAAACCGACGATCTACGCGGCCAACGTCGATGAAGCGACACTTGCCGATCCTGAATCGAATCCGCATGTTCAAAAGGTGCTTGCCCATGCTAAAGCCGAAAACTCGGACGTTGTCCCGATCTGCGCAAAGCTCGAAGCCGAACTGGTCGCACTCGATCCGGCAGAGCGTGATGAATACCTGAAAGACCTTGGCCTGACATCAAGCGGAGTGGACAAGCTGATCAAGGCCGCTTATCACATGCTCGGGCTGATGTCGTTCCTGACTGCGGGTGAAAAAGAGGTTCGCGCGTGGACAATTCCTATCGGCACTAAAGCTCCGCAGGCTGCGGGCGAGATCCATACAGATATCGAACGCGGATTCATTCGTGCAGAGATAGTTTCCTACGACGATCTGGTCGCATGCGGTTCGCGGAAAGCTGCCAGCGAAAAAGGCCTCGCGCGTCTCGAAGGAAAAGAATATGTGATGCAGGACGGCGACGTGGTAGATTTTCGCTTTAACGTTTAGACTTGAGCCTCCGATTCTGAACAAGGTACCAGTCCCAAGGTAGATCTGATCAGTAAATAAAACCGCTACTTGTTGACTTGACCGCAAATTAAAATATAATCGCGCAATCTGAGGTGAAGTCGGATGAAAATGGGACGATTTGCGGGCGTTTCGACCTTGATTGCTTTTCTCTTCTTGATAACGGCCGTTGCGAGTTACCCACAGGTCCGTTGCGATGCGTCCGACTACAACTGCAGACTTCGTTTGGCAAATGCCGATATCTCGGCTAATCCCGACAATGCTTTGTACGTACTGGCCCGGGCACGGATCTATGTACAAATGAAGGATTACGCATCGGCAATGGCCGATTTCGATCGCTGCCTCAGGATGGGTTGGGGGGATCTAATACCGACCGAACACGGACGGGCAATGACCTACAAGGAACGCGGCGACATGAACCTTGAACGCGGTGAGTGGGACGCGGCTATAAGTGATTATTCCAGACTAATCGCAAGCGGCACCTATTCGGAGACCTATTGGAAACGCGGAAATGCATACCTGTCGAAAGGTGACGCCCAGTCAGCCTTGTCGGACTTCGCCGAGACGGAGAGGATGATGCGTGAAAAAGGTGAGACGATCGGATCGGGCTTCTATTTTCAACGCGGCCTGGCTAATTTTGCCTTAAAGAAATGGGACGAGACCATCTCAGACTTCACCCAGTCAATATCGCTAAACCCGAAAGAACCGGCGGCATTTTATAACCGAGCCGTGGCGTTCCAAAACAAGAAAGATGAAAACTCAGCTCTGACTGATCTCACCCAAGCCGTAACGGTTGATCCTACATACAAAGATGCCTTTTTCGAGCGAGGCCGGATCTATCTCGGGCGGAAATCGTACGACCTCGCGGTAGCCGATTTTTCCAAATATGTAGCCTTGGACAGCACAGAACCAGCGGGTTATGCCAACAGAGCTTTGGCTTACGATGGTAAGGGAGATCCTGACTCCGCTATTGCCGATTACTCGTCTGCTTTGAGGATAAAGCCGGGATATGCCTTCGCGCTCGAAAGGCGGGCAGAACTTTACCGTAAGAAAAAGAACTACACCTCGGCTATTGCTGATTACGACCAGTTGGCGAAAACCGACCCCTCGTCGGAAACGCCTTTCACCGCTCGGGCCGCGATATATAAGGAAATGGGCGATCTGCCGTCAGTCGAGCGTGAGTATGTCCGTTTTATCGCCGCTAACCCACTGCACGGCTACCATATGCGCGGCCACTATTACTACGGCCAGAAACGATACGCGGATGCAGCCGCTGACTTTTCAGAGTGCTATAACCGCGACAAGGTCTATGGCGACTGTTTGTTGGACAGGGCACAAACTAATGTGACGGCCAAGAATTATGAACTGGCTCTGGCCGACATTGAAGAATCGGTAAAGATGAAGCAGTCACTTGACCGGGCGAATTTCATAAAAGCCGATCTTTATTTGGGGAAGAAATATTATGCGGACGCGATATTGATCTACGAGGATCTGATCAAAACAAACAAGACCGCCTATTCGCCCCATACGCGAAAAGCAAATGCTCTGAGGGAGCAAGGTGAATTCTCAAAGTCTGAGGCCGAGTACACTATCGCGATAGCGTCCGGCGAAAAATCTGCATTTACCTATTACAATCGTGCGCTGCTGTTTATAAAGCTCAAAAAGAAAGCAGAGGCAATTGCCGACCTTCAAAAGGCATTGGAACTCGATCCTGAATACACGGACGCTAAAGACGAACTAAAGCGGCTGGATCAAACTGTTACTCCCGGCCGGCCGACCAAAGTGGGACTGAGAAATGCACCGAAAGTTCTTAATGAATCGAGCGGCAGTCACATCCAATTGCGAAGACGGGTCGTTCAGAGGAGGACTCGTGATACAGGACGGCCAGATAGCGGATTAAAGCCAAACGTCTTAGCTTAGTGTTTTCGGATCGCCGTCAGGACCCGCCGCACGTTCTTCGAGCTGATAAAGAAAAGCAGGAAGCCGGACATCACAGTGACGATACCTAATATCGAAAAACCGCGAAGGACATAGTTATTTATATTGTCGCGGCCGGCGAAATCCATCGTGTGCAGCATCCATAGAAAATCGAAAACGCGCCAGCTGTTCGTTCGAACGGCGTGTACCTGGCCGTCATTTGCACCGACATACGCGGTCACGCTTTCCGGATGATCGAACGTCACCGCCCACGCTGGCAGAGGCTTTTCGCGATATTCGTGATGGCTGCCCATCATCTCCTTTGAGATAAGATCGACCGACGTAATTCCTGAAGTAGTATGCATCGACCCCGCGGCGATGGTTTTCGCTTCCGCCTCCGTAATAGGCTGTCTCGCTTTTCCGTTTCCGGCATGAACGAGCAGGAATTGTTCCTTCGCCTCGCCATCAAGATACATCATCGAATAGTAGGGTTCGCCGAAAACCGTGACTACCTTCAGCTTTGCCATGTCAACGATACGGCCGTCAGGCACGTTCCCTTTGATCGCCTCGCTAGGCGCGATCACGGCCAATGCAGGATCAACCTGCGCCATTGCGTGATGCAGATGGTCGCCGTGAATCTCGTCCAGGTTTGTCCAGCTGAAATACAACCCGCCAAGAGTCCACAGGACAAACTGAATCCCGATAAAAATACCAAGATAGCGATGTGTCTTGCGGATGTAGTATGCACGGCCTTTTAGTTTCATTTGGAACGTTACGGAATGCCGGGGAATTTGCATTGAAGTATAAGCAGAAGCATCTAAGGTTGGCAATGCGTACCCGACTCCTGTCGGATCGATCGAACCTCAGCGCAAACGCAAAATATGTTTCTCGACCCGTCTCGGTCTCAAGAACGTTTTGGGGATTTACCGGCGGCGGGCAATGGGTGTACGATTAGAAAACCCTCGTCAATTGGTCTCCCGCTTTGTTTTGGATCAAAGGATGGATCTTTACCCATAAGATCCGGAGGAAACATTTATGTCTTACCAGGTATTTGCCGTTACTCCATCAACAAACAGCGACGACAAGTGTGATGCTACGGGAGCGTTCCTGCCGGGGGCGAAACGATTTGCGGATGCTTTTGGCGGTTCATTTCGCTCGTTCAATAATCTCGGCAGCAATGCTAAGAAGGATTTTCTACAGACCGTCTCGGACGGTCCCGGATCGCTTGACGTGTTTGCATATTTTGGCCACGGCTGGAAGACGCAGCTCGGGAGTGCAAAGATCCATACCGAAAAGGATATGGACGCGCTTGTCGAAGCTCTAAAACCAAAGCTGAAGACCGATGCGACCGTTGTTCTATATGCGTGTTGGGCGGGTTTTCCCGGCGGATTCAGTACGAAGCTGCAGGAAAAGCTCGGTCCCGGCATGTGGGTTTACGGACACACAACGCTAGGGCATTCATTTGCGAATCCGAACGTAAGCGAGGTCCAGGGAGTGAGAAACCCCAAATTCCGGGAACTTTTCAAAACTTCGGATCTGATGGCCGCCTGGGCCGAATCCCTGCGATATACAGATATGTGGCTTCGCTTTCCCATAATGTGGGACACGTATATCGAACGCGAATTGAATGCGATCCGTCTGCTCGGTCTATGGAAGATCCCGGGCGGTGCAACATATGTGTTTGAATGGGCGAAAAAGAACGGGAAATATGATTCGCTTGATTCGATAAACCAAAACCCATCGGGCACGGTAAAGGACGATGCGAACCGGCGAAAAGGCAGTTGGACGATCGGCGAGCAATTAGTGATCTCCTGGGAAACCGGTGAACGCGAAACTTGGCCGACTCCGATCCGCCCGTTAGCTCAGCCGATCACCGGCGTCAACGGGTTTGCGGCGCGGACAAAGCACACACTTGCCGGAAAAAGCCAGATCTGAGGTCAGGTTGAGTTTGATTCGATTTGTTTACGGCCCCGACGTGATGCAAGAATGTAATTGCACACATGCGGGCCGTTTCGTTTTCCATTATTGTCTACATCTTGTTTCTCCTTTCGCAGCCGTGTCAGGATGTTTTTGCGGCTCCGCCTTCAGTCGATGTACAGAGGTGCGCCGCCGTACAGCAACCGCAACCTCCTGACAGCGTTCACGGCGAGTTTTGCTCTCCTTTCTGCATTTGCTCGTGCTGCGGCCTTAATGTCGGCTATCATTCTGTGTTCATGGTCGCGGAACCGAAGCGTGTTAAGACCGTCATGCTTGAAAACCTACTTGAAAACACCTACCCCGCATTAAGCATCCCATCCTATTCGATCTGGCAGCCGCCCAAAAACTGAACCTATGGCATTACTGCGCCTATTTTTGAAGATTCACGGGAAACGAACCGTGAATGACAATTGCCTTTGGTTTAGATCTTTTTGGAGAAATCCCAGATGTTAATTCGGACTATGATCGCCGCCGCCTTCCTTTATTCGGCGACCGCAATATTTGCGCAAAGTAACAATACCCTGCGCGTGCAGGTGAAGAACAAAGACACGAACGAACCGGTCGCTGCGGCCACTGTTACCATAAAAGGGACTGAGATCTCTTCGGCCGCGGACGCTGCCGGCATCGCCCTACTTACGACGATCCCAGATGGTGAACAAACCATTGTGATCTCGTCGCCCGGCTATGATGAGGCTGAGATCAAAGCAGTCTTTCCGTTGATCGGTTCCAATGAAAGAACAGTCCTTTTGGAACTGCATAATGAGGTCGGTTCGGTGACGATAAACTCGACGCGAACCGGCCGCGAGATCGAGGCAGAGCCGACCCGAGTCGAGGCCATCGACGAAGAAGAACTCGATGAAAAGATAAACATGCGGCCGGCAAATGTGTCGATGGCGCTTCACGAAAGCACCGGTATCCAGGTACAGCAGACATCGGCAACTTCAAACACCCAGTCAATACGAATTCAGGGGCTTGACGGACGATACACCCAGATCCTGAAGGATGGATTTCCGGCGTTTGGCGGCTTTTCGGGAAGCCTCAGTGTGTTGGAAATACCGCCGCTTGATCTGAAACAGGTCGAGGTCATCAAAGGACCTTCGGCGACATTGTTTGGCGGAGACGCCATTGCGGGCGTCGTTAACTTCATCACCAAAGATCCCGAAGAGAAGCCGGTCACAACGCTGGTCTTTAATCAAACGTCGGCGGGCGGGACTGACGTCTCCGCATTCAATTCGCGCAAGCTAGAGAAGTTTGGCTACACAGTGCTCGGTTCCGCCAACTTTCAGCGGCCTTATGATGTGGACAACGACGAGTTCTCGGATTTACCGAGTACTAAGTCGTTTAGCGTCAATCCGAAACTCCTATTCTATTTCGACGACAAGACCACACTTGCCATCGGAAATTCGATCTCATATCAATCGAGAAAGGGCGGAGATATTCTCGCTGTTCGCGGCAATTCGGGACCGCTTCATTCTTATTTCGAAAAGAATGATTCGATTAGAAATATCACGACACTGAATTTTGACCGCGTCTTTGCGGACGGCAGCCGGCTGAACGCTAAACAGAGTTTCGCGTTCTTTAAGCGAGATCTAACCACGCCTAGTTATCAATTCAAAGGGAGCCAGTTCAATTCATTTACTGACGTTTCGTATTTCCGGGTTTTCGAAAAACACACACTGGTGTTTGGGGGAAGTGCCGTTCATGATCAATTTAAGGAAGACTCGGCATCTGCTTCGACCGAACGCCGAGATGAGACACGGACCACGATCGGCGGTTTCATTCAAGACACGATCGATCTCAACGAAAAGGTGTCGCTCGAGGCTGGGTTTCGGCTCGACCACTCGAAACACTACGGCACGTTCGCATTGCCGAGAATCTCGATGTTGTACCGAATTTCCGAAAATCTGACGACGCGTATCGGTTTTGGCCTCGGCTATAAGACGCCGACCGTCTTCACCGAAGAAGCCGAGAGGCTCTTGTTCAATAATGTCCTGCCGATCGGTAACAACCTCAACGCGGAACGCAGCCGCGGAGGCACTTTCGACATCAACTACCGCGGCCGGTTAGGAGAGAAACTAAGCTATTCGCTGAACCAAATGTTCTTTTACACACAGATAACCGACCCGGTCGTTCTGCGTCAGGTTGAAGGTGGAAAATACCAGTTTGCTAATGCGGACTCATCTGTCATAAGCCGCGGATTTGAGACGAACCTGCGTATTGGCTATGGCATCGCGAAATTGTTCGCGGGTTACACATTCACCGATGCCAAGGCAGGATATTTGCCGGGGGACCGCAGGCTGACATTGCTGCCGCGCAGCCGGGTAAATTCTTCTCTCGTTTTTGAGGAGCATGAGAATTTCAAGGCGGGTGTCGAGTTTTACTATCAGAGCCGGCAGACGCTAGAGGACCGATCGCGAACGCGGTCAACGGCCGAAGTCGGACTGTTTGCGGAAAAAACGTTCGGCAAATTCAGCATTTTCTTCAATGCCGAAAACCTGACAGACGTTCGTCAGAGCCGCTATTCGCAGGTAGTAATTCCACCGAACGACAATCCGACATTCGCCGAGCTTTGGACGCATCTCGAGGGCCGGATCTTTAACGGCGGCATAAAGATCCGTCTTTGATATCCGACGCGGACCTCCCACTCCGCCTGTCAGATTGCTTGCAAAATCGATATTTCTGGGTGAGAATGAAGTTCGCTTCGAATGGCGCCTTCGTCTATCGGTTAGGACGCAAGATTCTCATTCTTGAAAGAGGGGTTCGATTCCCCTAGGCGCTACCAAACAAATCCCGATCAACTTAATTATTGCGGAATCGATATCGTTCGAGAAATTTAGCGATGCGGCCGATCGCGTCGTGAAGATCATCGACATTCGGCAAGAACACGAGTCGGAAATGGTCATTGTCTATCCAGTTAAATCCGGTTCCCTGTACTATCAGCACTTTTTCTTCGGCCAATAACTCGCAGGCGAACTGTTGATCGTCTGCGATCGGATACATCTTTGGATCCAGCCGCGGAAACATATACAACGCGGCTTTTGGCTTAACCACCGAAACGCCGGGGATCTGGGTCAGGAGATCGTACGCTCGGTCGCGCTGCCGGCATAGGCGGCCTCCTGGAGCGACAAGGTCATTGATGCTTTGATAACCGCCAAGCGCCGTTTGTATGGCAAATTGCGCGGGCGTATTCGCGCACAATCGCATCGAAGCGAGCATATTCAGCCCTTCGATATAGTCGGCGGCATGTGTTTTGTCTCCCGAAACTATCATCCAACCCGCTCTATACCCGCACGAACGATAGTTCTTGCTCAGGCCGTTGAACGTCAGGATCAATAGGTCGTCGGCAAGCGACGCAAGGCTCGTGTGGGTGTTCCCATCGTAAAGCGTCTTATCGTAGATCTCGTCGGCAAAAACGATAAGATTGTGCTCGTGCGCAATGTCGATGATACCTTGAAGGACCTCTACCGGATACAACGCGCCCGTGGGATTGTTCGGATTAATTACGACTATGCCGCGGGTGTTTGGCGTGATCTTGACGCGAATATCATCAAGGTCGGGATACCAATCGCTCGCTTCGTCACATATGTAATGTACCGGCTTGCCTCCGCTCAAGCTGACCGCACCTGTCCATAATGGATAATCAGGTGCTGGGACGAGTATCTCGTCGCCCGAGTCGAGCAGTGCATTGAGCGACATCGTGATCAGTTCCGACGCACCGTTTCCAAGATATACATCTTCAACGGTCACCCCCGCGATCCCTTTCTCCTGCGAATAATGGACGACAGACTTTCGAGGCGCAAAGAGGCCTTTGCTGTCGGTGTATCCTGCGGCGTTCGGCAGATTGCGGATCATATCCTGCACGATCTCGTCCGGCGGTTCCAGCCCGAATGCCGCAAGGTTGCCAATGTTGAGTTTTATGATGTGCTGCCCGGCCTCCTCCATTTTATGGGCGAGGTCGAGAACCGGCCCGCGAATGTCGTAAAAGACATCTTCGAGCTTTCGCGATTTTGTGACGGGTCTCAAAGAAACTGCTCCGAAGGTATAAATAAAGCGGAAAAAACTGGTGCCCTCGGTAGGATTCGAACCTACAACCAACGGATTATGAGTCCGCTGCTCTAACCGTTGAGCTACAAGGGCGTAAATAAAAAGTCTAGATTAACGGTCGCCATCAATCAAGTCCGACGGTGAAACACCATCAGAATGACGGCGGAGGAGGCGGTGTTGATGCCGACATTGGCGGGTCATCGGGCACCTTGGCGACGTGTTTCGATATCAGCACCATGCCAATGATACTGATCACGATACCGGCGATGCCGATCAGCGATGCGGGCAGGTTGATGTCGGATTCGAGAGACTCGGGCGACGAACCACCGACAAGATAGACGATGGCGATGATAAGGCCGAAAACGAATGGAATGACCAATTGAAATCCGAATCCTACGGCGGCCGTGAGCAAAGCCCAAAGTGCCCCGTTTCTGCCCGTGCCGTTTGCGGTCTTATAAACCTGGATAGTGAAAACGACGATCGCAACTATGCCTAGAATTCCAAACATTATTCGCTCCTTTTGTTTTGTTCCGGCTTGATGCACGCCGCGGCGACCGGAAGCAAACTGTTTATTTGCTTTTCGTTGCCGCGATTATTTGCTATATTCTGCCTAACTCTTCCGTAGATTCCAAGAAAACTAGGTGAAAATTTAATGAGTGCTAATGCTGAGACATTAAATGCCGCTGCACACGCAGGCGATATGGACAGACACCCCAAGGGTCTATATGTGTTATTCGGGACAGAGATGTGGGAGCGATTCAGCTTCTACTCGATGCTTGCCCTGTTTACGTTATATCTTCGTGATCCTAATCAAGGGTTTGGATGGACCGCCGGTGAGGCGACCGCACTCTATTCGAACTATCTGATGTTCGTTTACCTTAGCCCGCTGATCGGCGGGTTCATAGCGGACAGATTTACCGGATATCGAAAGGCCGTTATGATCGGCGGATTCTTCTTTATGGCGGGCCACGCCATCCTGTCGATACCCGCGATCTGGGCAGTCTATCTTGCATTGACCTGTTTGGTGATCGGAAACGGCTTTTTCAAACCAAACGTCTCGACAATGGTGGGCAACCTATATCCCGAGGGCAGCCACCTCAAAGACCGCGCCTATAACATTTTTTATATGGGCATCAACGTAGGTGCCGCTCTGGCCCCGATCGTGATGGAGATCGTAAAGGCTTATTTCGGTTTCCACGTTGCCTTTGCCGTCGCGGCATTCGGAATGGTCATTTCGGTTTCGATACTTTGGTATTTCAGATCCTTAGTGGAAGATCCGGGAGCCCTTGCCGCTCGGCAGGCTGCTCGTGCTAATTCGCAGGCCGACAGCGCGGCGACGGCTGTAGACGCTCCGCCTCACGAGGTAAGTCATCAAGAGGGGCGCAGTGCTTCACAGATGGCCTCGGATCTGATGAACACCGTGTCCGACAATAAGCGGATCATGGCGTTGATCGTAGTTTTTGCGATCGTCATTGTCTTCTGGATGGTGTTCCATCAAAACGGTTCGACGCTCACCTATTGGGCCGACGACAATACCGAATGGAATGTTTCCGGGACGATCTCAAATTCTATTAATGCGATCTGGATCCTCATACTTACGTTCCCCCTCGTTTGGTTCTGGGGAGTTCTCGACCGCCGCGGCAAAGAGCCATCCACACCTACAAAAATGGCGATCGGCATGACTCTCACCGGTCTGTCCTTCCTCGTCCTTTATTTTGGGGCAAGTATCGGCGAATCAATGACCAAAACGCCTGAACAGCTTGCAGGTGGAGCATTCCGGATCAACGAGCGCGTTGCGACAAACCTCGTGGCGCAGGGCGTGCCTAAAGACGTCGTCGACAAATTGATGTCAGCAAAACACGAGGACGGAAAAAACGTGATCGACGGCGTGAAGTTTGCCGAGAAGACCGACGAGGTGACAAAGGTTAAGACGTCCGGTCAAGATCAACTGATCGCCGCGGTAAACAAAGTCGCCCCTGGCGAGGGTGATAAGCACAAAGCAGCTATCCTTCAAAACTCGTATCTGTTCCGTATGTCGCCGCTGTGGCTCATAATTGCTTACATGATAGTGACGCTTGGCGAGCTTATGCTGTCGCCGATGGGACTTTCACTCGTTTCAAAGGTCGCACCTATCAGCAAACGAGGCCTTTTGATGGGCGGATGGTTCGTAGCTACTGCCATCGGCAACAAGCTGACGATGATCGGAATATATTGGGACATCTGGCTCCAGTCGTCGTTCTTCCTGACGCTCGCACTCATGGCGCTCTTTATGGCGGTCGTCCTTTTCGCGATACTTAAGCCCCTGAAGAAAGCAATGCCGGGCGTCTAACAGTGCAAAGGTGGAAAAGTGAAATGTGAAAAAGTGGAGCAATGTGAATGGCGGAGGGTCAGTCGAAGAAGGTCGAGTGTTTTGAGGACTTGATCATTTGGCAAAAAGCTGTTGAATTTGCGACGGAAATTTATCGGCTGACCGAAACGGCCTCGATGCGAACTGACTTTGGGTTAAAAGATCAGCTTCGCAGGGCGGCCGTTTCTATTTCTGCAAATATCGCTGAAGGATTCGAACGCCGTTCGCGAGCCGAGTATTTAAACTTCTTAAACATTGCGAAGGGTTCATCAGGTGAGGTCCGGAGCTTGCTTGAAATTGCTGCAAAAGTGGGATATTTGCGACAGGACCTGTTAGCAGAACTTCGAGAGCGGTCAAAGTTCTTAAGCGGATCCATTACGAATCACATGAAAGCTATCGCAAAGAATTCGAATTAACTGCCTTTTCACTTTTCTGCCTTTTCACTTTTCCACCTTTCAACTGCTTCCGCCGCACCGGCGTGCATTATCTCCGGTTTGTGATATTTCCAGTATTTTTCAAATTCCTCGTCAGTCATTGACGGGCTTTCGGCTCGGGTCTTCTCTTTCAGGTAATTTTCGGCCCATTCGCGCATTTCCGGAATGGTATTCAACGCGGTGCGTGCTCCGTGCATCAAATTATCTCGTTCCATAATGTTTATCTCCGTATGGTAGATTAAGTGGAATATCCCGGGTGTTGCAAACCAACGGCTCTTAGGCACATCCGGATTTCGATATAGTTTGCCCAACACGTCAAGCGAGGTAATTAGTGAGAAATAGAATTGCGGTTTTCCTGATCTTTTTATCCCTGTTTTTTGCCCAGACCGGTTTAGCTCAGAAACCGGCACCGGCACCCGTAAAACGGCCCGATTATTCAGTACCATTCGTCAACAAGACATTGGCGAACGGCCTCGAGGTCATAGTACTTCCCGATCCGTCAGTCCCGCTCGTAACCGTCGAGCTTGCAGTGCGAAACGGTTCGTTTACCGAACCGCCCGAACTCCACGGCCTTTCACATCTCTACGAACACATGTTCTTCAAGCCGAACCTTGCCCGTGTACTTCGCGACTGTGACACAGCACGCAGCACAGTGCCGATCTGTACACGCGCATCGGGCTTGAGATCCAAGATCGGAGACCTTTCGTATCTGAACGATGCGGATAAGGTCAGTATGTATAACGGTACTACCCGCGAAGAGATCGTCAATTACTATTACACCGCGACGAAGGATTATCTCGGCACTGCGATACGCATCATCAACGATTCGGTTCGTTATCCGACTTTTGATGAAGAAGATTTCGAGAACGAAAAGAAGGTCGTCATCGGCGAGATCGACCGCCACGAAGCAAACCCTTTTGAGTATCTCGACCTCGCGATGAAGCAAAAACTTTTCTATAAGTACCCGACCCGGAAAGACCCGCAGGGAACACGCGAATCGGTCGGCACCGCAACACTTGAAAAGATGCGGACGATCCAATCACGCTATTACGTGCCCAACAACTCGGCTCTTGTCGTGACCGGTGACGCAAATCCGGAAGAAGTGTTCAAACTCGCCGAACAGATAATGGGCAGCTGGGAACGCCGGCCCGTTGATCCGTTCAAAGAGTTTCCGCTGGTCGAACATCCGCCGCTCCCTAAAAGCGAGGCCGTGATAATCGAACGCCCAGCCGACACGCTTACGACCGACAGCGGTGACCAGAACATTTTTATCGACCTCGGCTGGCATGGACCTTCGATCGGCAAAGACGACGCTGCAACTTATGCCGCCGACGTTTTCTCTTTCATCATCGAACAGCCGAATTCACGGTTCCAGCGGAATCTTGTCGACTCCGGCCTTACAGCGCAAGTGGCGTTCGGCTACTATACGCAGCGAAATGTGGGCCCCATCAATCTTGTTATGACAACAAGTCCCGGCAAGGCCAAGGCTGCTCTGGCGGCCGTGTACAAAGAGATCGCAGCGTTCTCACAGCCCGATTACTTCACCGATGAAGAGCTGGAAAGCGCCAAGACACTGCTCGAGACCAACGATCTTTTCGAACGCGAAAAGGCAAGCGAATATGCACACACGCTCGGTTTTTGGTGGTCATCTACGGGCATCGAGTATTTCCGAAGCTATCACGCAAAACTTCGTGCCGTGACCCGAGACGAGATCAACCGGTATATCAAAACCTATATCCAGGGCAAGAATCACGTAGTTGTCGCACTCGTCTCTGCTGAGGCAAAAAAACAGGCCGGGTTGACCGAAGCTGACCTGATCGGAGGTGCAAAATAATGAGACTTCGTATCTCCGTAGTATTTTTATTGATCGTTTCGGCAGTTACTGCGATAGGCCAAACAGCTCGGTTCGACAATCTCACCAGCCAGGCGGCTCTCGTTTCCGAATTCGACGTCAACGGCCTGAAGGTGATCCTGAAACGACGTCCATCATCTCCGACCGTCGCTGGCGGATTGTTCATCCGCGGCGGAGCAAGGAACATCACTGAAAAGAACGCGGGCATCGAACGGCTGATGCTCGCCTCGGCCATCGAGGCCGGAAAGAACACTCCGCGAGCGACAGTAAGACGTGAATTGTCGAGCATGGGAAGCGTGATAAATTCTGCTGCTTCGAACGACTACAGCGTTGTAAGCCTTGCGACTACCCGGCCCGATTTTGAGAAAGCTTTTGCTTTATTCGCTGACGTGGTGATCAATCCTGCATTTGCCTCAGAAGACGTTCAGCGAAACAAGGACCAGATCCTGGCGGGCCTTCGCGAAACAGCATCCGTCCCTGAATCGGCTCTCGACGCTCTCGGCGATAAGGTGATCTACGCAGGCCATCCGTATGCGAACGACGTCAACGGCACACCGGCGACTATCGCTCCTCTTACGGCTGCCGACTTGAAAACGTACCACACGAAGATGATGGAGACCTCGCGGCTTCTGTTTGTTTTCGTTGGAGATATCGATCCGGCAAAACTCAAAGAAATGGTCACCTCGACCTTTGGCAAACTGCCGCGCGGCACATACAAGGAACCGCCCTATCCTGCACTTTCTTTCGCAAAAGGTTCGTTCGATTCTATTCAGCGAAATCTTCCGACCAATTATGTGAAAGGCACGTTTGCCGCCCCTTCATTGGACAGCCCTGACTATTTCGCAATGCGCGTGGCGATGTCGATACTGCAGACGCTCGTTTATCAGGAAGTCCGTGGGCGTCTCCAGCTTTCCTATGCGCCGGACGCAGATATGGGAAGCTTTGCTGCGAACACGGCGAATATATCGGTATCGACCACAGACCCGAACACCGCGACCGCGGCAATGCTTAACCAGGTCAGGTTTCTTCAGGAGCGCAGCCTTCCCGAAGGCGTTATCGACGAGATCGCTTCGTTCTTTCTGACCCGGTATTACCTCGGCCAGGAAACGAGCGTGGCACAGGCGGGAGAACTGGCGAAATACGAACTGATCGGAGGCGGATGGAAAAATTCATTCGAATTCATCAACGGCGTAAAGGCCGTAAAGCCTCAGGACATCCGAAACGTTTCGAATAAGTACATCAAAAACATCCGGTTCACATATATCGGCGACACCAGCGGCATAAACCGATCAATATTTGTTCCTCAATGATCGAAACGAAAGAAGCGGCCGCTCGGCCGCTTTTGAATATTCATCGAAGAAACGATCAGTTTTTCGATAACTCGATTTTGAACTGAGTTCGTAACTTATGCTAGTTTAGAGTGCTCTCGCTTTTCCCGAATACACCACATTTTCTTATAGAGGCCTAAGTGAAAAAGACATTCCTTTGTGTCGTTTTGGCGGTCACTTTCGTCACCGTCGATCTTCGAAGCCAGACCGTGCCCACAAAGGCAGCTTCGCCCCCCAGGGCAGCCGCCCCTGTTGGATATAAGGTCCCATACGTAAACAAAACGCTGCCTAACGGAATGGAAGTGATCGTCTATCCCGACCCTGGCCTGCCGGTAGTTAGTGTCGAAATTGCGGTACGCAATGGCTCTTTCACCGAGCCCCCCGAGCTTAATGGACTTTCGCATTTGTATGAACATATGTTCTTCAAAAAAAATCGTGCGATCGTGAACCGAGAACCTTATTTGGCCGACATTGGACAACTAGGAATTACCTACAACGGCACCACTCGCGAAGAAGTCGTCGATTACTATTTTTCCACCACGAGTCAGTATCTTGCCGTGGCGATCCGTTATATGGGCGATGCTTTGCGTTACCCGGTTTTTGATGAAGATGAGTTTGCCGGTGAAAAAGCTGTGGTGATCGGTGAGATCGATCGAAACGAGGCAAACCCCTTCTATTATCTTAATCGAGAGTTGAATAACCGGATGTTTTTCAAATATCCGTCCAGAAAAAACCCTCTCGGTAGCCGTGCGACAGTCTCAGCGGCGACTACCGCTCAGATGAGGCTTATTCAGTCGCGATATTACGTCCCTAATAACTCCGCACTGGTAGTTACCGGCGATGTCGACCCTAACGAAGTTTACAAGCTCGCTGAACAATACTTTGGCGACTGGAAGCCGCGCCCTGTCGATCCGTTCAAGGAGTTCCCTATGGTCGAACATCCGCCTCTCCCTAAGAGCGACGGATACATCGTCGAACAACCTGTCCAGAACGTTTTGATCCAGATCGGTTGGCATGGCCCGTCGATCGGGAAAGACAATGCCAGCACTTACGCGGCGGATGTTTTCTCGTACATAATCACCCAGCCCGATTCGCGCTTTCAACGGAGTTTGGTCGATTCGGGCTTGGTAAGTGCTATCGATGTCGGCTATTACACGCAGCGAAATGTCGGGCCGATCGTCGTTACCCTTGTTACGACCCCGCAAAAGGCTAAGGCGGCCTTGAGCGCTCTTTATTCGGAGATCGCCCAATTTGATTCCCCGACCTATTTTTCGGACACAGAGCTTGCAAATGCGAAGACCATTCTCGAGGCACGTGATCTTTTCGAAAGGGAAAAACTTAGCGAGTATTCACACACGCTGGGCTTTTGGTGGAGTTCTACCGGGATCGAGTATTTCCGTGGATATCATCAGACCCTTCGCGCGATCACCCGGGCTGATACCGACCGATACGTTCGCACATATATCAAAGGCAAGCCTCACGTTGCGGTCGCCTTGTTGTCGCCCGAGTCCCAGTCGCAGGCTCGCCTGACCTCGCAGGACCTGATCGGAAAATAATATGCTAAGAAAAAGTCCACTAAACCGGTCTCTCAGAATAACTATTCTTTTTGCAGCCATCCTGGCGTTGCTGCAGTCCTCTGCCGTTTATTCTCAGTCCGTAAGGTCCACGTTGGCGACGCAGGCTGCCCTGGTAACTGAATTTGACGTCAACGGCCTTAAGGTCATTTACAAACGCCGACTGAACAGCGAAACGGTCGCCGCGGGATTGTTCATTCGCGGCGGAGCGAAGTTACTTACGGCGCAGAATGCCGGCATCGAAGATCTGATGCTTAACACGGCAACCGAAGGAAGCCGTAGTTTTCCCCGGTCCATGTTGAGACGCGAACTAGCCGGTACCGGAGGAAGTATCAGCTCGGGGACCAACTATGATTTTAGTGTTCTGGCCATGGCGTCTACCATCCAGACCTTTGATCGGATGTGGGAGATGTTTGCCGATATTGCCGTAAACCCGGCATTTACACCGGAAGATGTTCGATTGACGAAAGAAAAACTTATCACGGCGCTGAGGGACGACGAAGATGACCCGGATGGATATCTACAGGTACTGGTAAATCGAACGATCAATGCAAGGAGTTCATACCAAAACGACCCTAATGGTACGATCGAAAACATTGGACGTTTTACACCGCAGGACCTTCGCGTGTATCACCAACAGGTAATGCAGAATTCGCGTCTGCTGCTCGTTATAGTCGGTGATCTGGACACCGCAACGCTCAAGCAAAAGGTCACGGCGACTTTCACAAAGCTTCCCCGAGGCAATTATGTGGATGCACCGGCTGCTGGTTTTGATTTCTCGAAACCTACCCTTGACATAACTCCGCGTGAACTGCCCACCAATTACGTTCAAGGCGTCTTCGACGCTCCGGCGATCAGCAGCCCGGACTTTTATCCGATGAGGGTCGCCACAACCGTGCTTCGCGACCGCGTGTTCGAAGAGGTTCGCGTAAAAAGAAATCTTTCTTACGCACCCAGCGCAGATATGGGTTCATTACGGCTCAACACCGGAAATATTTATGTGACTTCGGTTGAACCCAATCGGGCGATCAGCGTTATGCTCGACGAGATCAGAAAGATGAAGCAGGATCCGGTGCCCGAACGGGACATTTCTGGAGTTGCGGGCCAGTTCCTGACGACCTATTTTCTAGGCCAGGAAACAAATGCATCACAAGCGGCCGAACTGGCACGCTATGAACTCTTGGGTGGCGGCTGGCGGAATGCATTTGACTTCCTTGATCGGATACAGAAGGTGACACCTGCGGACGTACAGAGGGTTTCGCAGAAGTACATGAAGAACCTCCGATTTATAGTTCTCGGAAATCCTGCGAGCATTGATCGTTCTATATTCCTGAAACAATGAAAAACGAGGAAGCGTTTTCGCTTCCTCGTGACTTTTAACCCGGATCCTTCTTTCGAT
>CAYTDJ010000010.1:0-17376 GCA_964436265.1 uncultured Chloracidobacterium sp.
CGTCCAATCCTTTTTACTGACCAACAGTCTGCCACCAAAAGAATTATGAGACTTGAAGCCGAAACAAACTCAGCAACCGTCGACCACAATGCCGTTGCTAATGCCGCAGCAGAGAATTTCAGCCTTGAGGCAAATGATCGCCTTCGCGAGGGGATCAAAGCCGCACAAAACGGCGATCGGGAAAGGGCCCGCGAAGCCTTACTCCGTTCGACAGAACTTGATCCGACCTCAGAATCTGCCTGGCTTTGGCTGGCGTCGATCAGCGAGTACCCTGAGGAGCTTTTGGTATTTCTCAACAACGTACTCGATCTAAATCCGCTGAATGCCCGCGCGATAGAGTGGATGAAGGCAACCAAGGCTCTGCTTTCCAAGACGTTTGTGCAGCGCGGCATGGACGCCGCCGATGGCGGGAACAATGAATTTGCCGTGCAATGTTTTGATCAGGCGCTCGAGTATGACCAGACGAACACGGCTGCATGGTTTTGGCTTGCAGATCTCTCAGCATCTAACGAAGGAAAGATCTCTTATCTTGAGAAAGTACTTGAGCTCGACCCGGAAAACGTAACTGCTCGCGAAGCCCATCAAAGGGCGAAGAGCGAGATAAACCGGTCCCTTTTGGCAGAGGCTCGTTCGGCAGCCGTTGCTGGGCGAAAATCGGATGCGCATGAACTTCTCGACGCCTTCATTGCGGAAAACCCGGAAGCAGAAGACGGTTGGATACTCAGGGCGCATCTTGCCGACGGTTTCACCGAGAAGATCGCCGCCTTTGAACGCGTGCTTTCTATCAATCCGGAAAACCTGACTGCAAAGTCGGGCCTCGAATCGCTGCGATCCATTATCGAAATGGTCGAACCTGATTTTGCATCAGAAAGATCAGAAAGAATTGCCGAGCCAAAAGTTCTGAATCAAGAAGATGCCGAGGTAATGGAAAACACGGCTTACGCAATCGAACAAGAACGAAGCCATGATACTGA
This sequence comes from uncultured Chloracidobacterium sp., assembly GCA_964436265.1. GTDB lineage: Bacteria > Acidobacteriota > Blastocatellia > Pyrinomonadales > Pyrinomonadaceae > OLB17. The sequence goes on from CAYTDJ010000010.1 coordinate 975, forward strand.
GTCGGTTCCCGATAAAAGTCCGACCCAGGAACTTGTTTTTCCTGAAGCAGCTAGTGAATTGGCTGAACAATCCGAATTGAATCGGGCTTCGGGCGTAGGAATGCCCAAAGTCGCTCCCGTTTCTGAGGGCGTGGACTGGTCGATGAACACCGTTGCGTTCACGTTTGCTTTCCCCGGAGGCGAGACCTCAGCTTCGGATGAGTCCCCGGAACAAGAAAGCTTTGCGACGGAGTCTTTTGAGTTTGCAGTAGAGCCAAACACTTCAAACGGTGATCAGGAAGACGATCAATTAATAGAAGCTGCGAAATTCGATCCCGACTCAACGGTCTCTTTTTCTAATGACACCGCAGATGTCGAGGTCGCCGAAGAAGTTGAACCACAAAATATCGAATCTCAGCATTCCAATGAACATCGATTCGAACCGGTGCTCGAAGAGTATAAACTTCAGGCCGTCATCGCGGAACCAGAGGCTGAAACGTTTCATGTTGAGCCGGAAATGGTCGTTGAACCTGCGGAATTCTTTGAGTCGTCTATCCCGATGCCCCCGCCCGCAGACTTTGACATGCCTTCGTCGACGCCGACTGGATACGAGACCACGGTCGTTCGGGATGAAACTCCGTCTAACCGATCTGTAAATCCAACGGTATGTGGTTTTTGCGGGGAAGAAAATCAGGGACAGGTCTTTACCTGCGGAAACTGTCTATCTACGCTCACGCTATCTGACCTGGAAATGCTCCTCGCTAATACCCATGCTGATAAGGAGGTCGTTCGCGCAGCGGTTGAGCGGATGGAAAGCGAACTGAACTCTCGAGAACACTCCGAAAGCGAGCTTACCCTGCTCGGCATCGGCCATCTCAATCTTCGCAATTTCGACGAAGGGTACGGCTACCTGCAGAAAGCGTCGGCACTCAATCCAAACAATGTGGTTCTTTCGAGTCAGGTGAATTTGCTCCACATACGACTCGAAGAGATAAAACAGAAGGCGGAAGAACAAGATCAATCACCAAAGGGTAAGTCGATCCTCGTCGTAGATGACAGCGCGACCGTCAGAAAGCTGATCGCGGGCAAACTCGAAAAGAGCGGACACGAGGTCTTTTGTGCGGCAGACGGTGTCGAGGCGATCGAACAACTAAATTCAATGGTGCCCGACCTGATCCTTTTGGATATTACGATGCCGAGAATGGATGGATATCAGGTTTGTAAGGTCATTCGCAGTAAGGAAAGTACGAAGGACGTTCCGGTTGTGATGATATCCGGCAAAGACGGCTTTTTTGACAAGGTGCGGGGCCGGATGGCGGGAACCACTGGATACATTACAAAGCCGTTTGGCCCGGAAACTCTGATGAAAGCCGTCGAAACATATATGCGCGGCGAAGTTCTGTGACACTAGCCGTAGGGCAAAACAATTATGGAAGTATTAACGCCTCCGGCCCCGGACCTCATCAATGATCCGGATCAGATGCATAGCTCGGCTAAAGCAAAAGATAACCAACTTAAATTCGTTTCCTTCTATCTGGGTGAAACCAATTTTGCCATCTATGCACCTGCCGTTGCCGAGGTGCTGCCTCCGCTTGAAGTAACGCCCCTGCCGAACTCTCCCGAAAATCTCCGTGGGATCGCCCCGCTTCGCGGAGATATCGTCGCCATGCTCGACATAAAACATCTCGTTGCCGAGCGAACAAACTGTCTTGCTCCTCGAACGAAAACACTTGTGCTGCGTTCTCAGGGAACAGACGTTACGCCGATCGCATTTGATGTCGATAAGTTGGGAGAGATCGTTTCCCTTCCAGTAGACGAATTACGAAACGTCAATGACCGTTCAGACGAATTCCTTTTTGGCGAGGCCGTCACACACGGCTGCGCGTTTCTTGTGATCGACCATTCCAAACTGTCCTTTTCTATATCCTGACCGTTGTCGTCCCAGCGTAAATCATGCCTTCTTCAACCGATTCGTTAATGAATTCGCTAAAAGGGCGAATATGGCTGGCAGTCAGCTCGCTTGCGATCTTGAACTGTTGTTGCGGCTTGGGCGCCTATCTTGCTGTCTCATTCCTTGTTGCCGAGCCAGTGGTAAGCATCCTCGTGACGTTTTTTTTGCTTGCTTTTACCACAATGATATTTGGCTGGTGGCTAGCCAACGAAGTGATGAGGCCGATCGAAACGGTCACGCTCCTTTCCAAAAGCCTCGAGCGTAGCCCGACTGCAACGCTTCCCAGAACGTCCGGTTCGTCTGAGACGGACGAATTACTGCGATCGATCCATAGGAACAGCCAGCAGCTTCAAAACCTCATTTCGATGATGGACGATGTAGCCGCTGGAAAAACAGAGGTGGCTACAGCTCCCCTCGAGAACGCCGACCGTCTTAGTGCATCATTTCAAAAACTTGTCTCCCGGGTAACTGATTCCATAACCGCGAAACGCGAATTGGATGCACTGCAAAACTCGATCCTTCGCATAAACGGCGATCTGGGAAAACTGCGTCAGGGTGAACTTGACCTCGACATCAGAAGCGACCATTTCCTGACAAAAGAGATCGCGGATACCTTCAGGTTTCTCACAGGCAGGCTCGGTAAATTGTCAAAAGAAGTGCAAATGAGCTCGATCGGCGCCACTAGCGCGATCGCGGAGGCCCGTCGAAATCTGCGCTCTTTGGCCGAAACCTTTGACGAAAGTTCATCTAGGTTGGCCGTTGGATTAACTAAAGTAAAGGAGTTGCCTACAAAGATCAACGATGTCGCCACAGACCTCGATTCGGCACTTCGTTCGGCAGATGCTGTTCTCTGCGCAAGCAGTGAAGTGGACGAAACGAGCCTACAAGAGGTCGAAAAGGCGGACGTGTTGGCCGCATCAGCGTCGGACGCTCTGAAGAGGATCCAAAAGCTTAGGTCAAAACTGCATTCTATCCCTCATATCAGCCGATCGGCCCATGAGATAGCACGACGCTCGAACATAATCGCGCTTAACGTCTCGATACAGGTCGAAGACGAAGGTAATTTTCATAATTCGTCCCTATTGGTAGGCGAGATTGCCTCACTGTCTGAACGAACGGAAGCGCTAAGTCGGGAAATAAATGCGGCCGGGGAATCATTGGAAAGTGAGGTCAACAACTTAGCTGGACTCTTTGGAGATATCAGCAGTGGTACGGGCGATCTGGCTCGCCATTTTGCCCGAAATTCCGAAGTCCTTATTGATGTACAAAAGACCATGGCCCGCCTCAAGGACATCGCGACGACCCTCACTAGCTGCTGCATTGATCAGACAAACGAGGCCGAAAAGATCGCTTCACTTGTGTCGGAAGCGACGCTTGATAGAAGAAATGTGGAACTCATCCGAGAGTCTGAACAGCAGATCCAGCGCATTGCAACGCTTGTCGAAGATCTAAGAGAGGGGAGTCTTACTACTGCTTCCGAAATAAAGACAGCCGGCATGTCCGTTCCCGAAAGAACATCGAGCTCCGCATTTCCCTTTGAACGAACATCGATCAGCGATCCTTCGGAGCTTCTGGGAGATAACTAATAGAACATGGAAAATCCCCTTTGGAATCTGATCGCCAAGGCGTCGTCGATATTAGCGGCGGTGCTGTTGCTACTTTCAGCCGTTCTGGTCATTTCGTCGAACCTGGGCTATACGGATAATCATGTGGCGGGCACCGCCTCACTGGTTTTCGCCGTTGGAATTTCGATCTTTGCCCTGTTAACCATCAATATTTCAAATTCTCACTATAGAAAGAACATTATTTCGGCAACAGACATGGCGCATCGGCTAGCCCAAGGCGAGCGGATCGACGACGCCGCGGATTCACAGCTTATTGAATCGCTAAAAGACATTTCGGCGTATATGAACGAAAAGGCAATTCTCGCCGGGAAACTTGCTGAGGGTGACTTTTCCCAGGATGTATTGATTCGTTCAGACTCAGATCATTTCGGTGACTCCTTCCAGCACCTTATCGAAAGACTTCGATTCATGATCGGCACCCAAGAGACTCGCGACCGGCTGCAGAAGTCCGTCGTAAAACTCCTCGACGATGTTTCGGGCATCTCCGAAGGCGATCTCACCGTACAGGCCGAGATAGGGCCTGAGATCACGGGAGAGATCGCAGAGGCGTTCAATCAAATGACCCGCAACCTGCGTTCGTTGATCAAGCAGGTAAAGGACGTGACGCTTCAAGTGGCATCGTCGGCAACTGCCATAAGCGATACGACTGAACAACTTGCAAGCGGCAGTCTTACCCAGGCTTCCCAGGTCGCGCGGACCACTGCAGCGATCAATGCGATGGCTCAGGAAATACAGGAGGTGTCGCGAAACGCTTCGCTCTCTGCAGAGGTTGCGGCCAATTCGCTGAATAGTGCGAGATTAGGAACACGGGCCGCCCGAGATAATATAAATGCAATGAGCTCGATCCGATCGCAGGTTCAGGAAACCGCAAAGCGCATAAAGAAGCTTGGCGAACGAGCTCAAGAGATCGGCCAGATAACCGGGCTAATAGATGACCTTTCCGATCGGACCGGCCTTCTCGCCCTGAACGCCTCACTTCGGGCGGGTTCTGGCAACTCCGCGGGCGACGGATTCGCTTTGGTCGCCGAAGAGGTCGAACGGCTCGCGGATCGCTCAAATCAACTTACTCAACAGATCGCCGGATTAACACAGACCATCAATTTCGAGACCAACGAGGTAGTGGCCTCGATGGAAGAAACGATCCGCGAAGTGATCGTAGGTTCAGCGATGGCCGATAAAGCAGGCAGGTCTCTCGTAGAGATCGAAGAGATATCAAGTAAACTTGCCGACCTTCTCCGCTCGATATCCGAATCAGCCAAGTTTCAGGCAAAAAGCTCTGAAGATATCTCGAACGCAATGGCCAGTATCTCTGAGGTCACTGCATTGGTTCAGAACGGCTCAAAGCGTGCGACTGATTCGGTTCGGACTCTCGTAGAACTCTCCAGGGAACTTCGAAGCTCAGTTGCCCCATTCAAACTTCCCGTTGATCTCCATCAATCACTGAACGGTACAGACGCTACCCGGTTCCTTAATTAAGACGCTATGGATCCCTCTCTTTACCCAGCTTTCATTGACCAGGCGATGAAGCGTCTGCCGGAAATACGGTCTCGGCTAATAAGCGACACAAAGGCATCGCTCCCACCAGAGGCCCTTGCGGCAATCTCGGAACACCTTCAGTCTATTTTGGGCTCAGCGCAGATCCTGGAGCTGACGGAGATCGCCGAATTGACCTCGCTGATCGACACGGAAATTCACGCGGCGGCAAATAGAGATACCGACGCCGAACGATTTAAGACGTCGCTGGAACTCATCGGCAAACTAGAGACCACACTTCTAAAGGCGAGCCTGGACGAAGAGTACTTTTCCCTCGACATTGAGGACTTTGTAGATTTCTCTGACGAATTTGAGCTTAATATCCCCGATTCTACACTTGCTGATAATTCAACTCCTACGCGGCCGGCGGCCGAGTCCTCAGAAACGGCAGAGCTGGAAGGTTTCGAAGTAGACGACGAACTTCTAGAGATCTTCGCAGAAGAGGCGGAAGGACTTCTTTCCAATATGGAACGAAGCCTGGAGACACTTGCGAACGAACCAAACGACAAAGACTCTCTTTGGGAAATAAGAAGGAATGCCCATACCTTTAAGGGTTCGGCCGGGATCGTGGGACTGAAGCAGCTATCGGAATTAGCTCATCGTGTGGAAGACCTCCTCGACCGATTGGCTGAATCAAACAGCGGTTCTAACCAGAGGATCATTGAACTGCTGCACGCCTCGACCAATTGCCTTAAAGCTCTAACGAAAGGCGAAAACTCGCAGGAACTGTTCCACCAGATCTCGCAGCTGTATTACGACTTCGATGGCGTCCTTGCTCATTTGAACGAACCGGATGCAGTGGCGTTGTCTGACATAAATGAAGAGACGATCGAAGCGGCAGTCGAGATTGTCTCTGAAGAAACCCCGGTCAACTCGATCCCGATCCCGATCCCTGAAGCGTTCATTTCAAAGAACAAACTCGCGGAAAAGGTCTTTGCAATGCTGCAGGATGAAGGGACACAATCGAAAACGAACCCTTCACGTTCGGTTGTGCGTGTTTCTCTTGACCGACTTGACGAACTTGTGAACATAGTTCGCGACATGATCATTTCGCGTTCGGCATTCGAGCAGCGGATTCGCGACCTCGAACGCCAGATCGAAGACCTTCACAACACCACTCGCCGGCTGCAATCAACTAGTTCAAAACTTGAAGTTGATTTCGAAGCATCCATGCTGAGTACAGACCGAAGCACGATCCTGAACGCACCGTTCGGCCGCCCCAATCGGCCCAGCGACCTCCCGGCCGGTTTTGACGAACTTGAATTCGACCAGTACACCGAATTTCACCAGACCACCCGCGAATTGGCTGAAGCTTCAAGCGATACTTTTGCGATCAATACGGCTCTCGACGTGCTTAAGGGCAACTTCGAGGTTCTCTTTTCGGAACAGCACCGACTCGTGGAGGACCTCCAGGAAAAGCTGATGCGGATCCGCATGGTCGAGTTCGACTCGCTCGCATCGCGGCTCCAACGGGCCGTTCGTGTGACGTGTGAAGAGGAGAAGAAAAAAGCCGAGCTGACGATCGTGAATCAGCATCTTGAGGTCGATACTCAGATCCTCGATTCTCTGATCGAGCCGTTAATGCACCTGTTAAAGAATTCTGTGGTCCACGGGATCGAATCGCCGGATGTACGCCATCTCATGGGTAAGCCTGAGATGGGTTCTATCAAGGTCGTGGTCAGCAATGAAGAGACCCACATCGTCCTGACAGTATCGGACGACGGCCGCGGTATCGACCCAGCCGCAATTCGCGAAAAGGCAGTTTCCCTGGGATTGTTAGCCCCAGAAACCGCCGGAGCACTATCTGACGAAGAGGCACTGGAGCTGATCTTTCTTCCGGGGCTTTCTACGGCCGAGAAGTTGAATCTCAGTGCCGGTCGAGGGGTTGGAATGAGCATCGTCAAAGAAAGTATCGAAGCTCAAAAAGGATCAGTTTCCATTTCCTCCACGCCGCAAAAAGGCACGACCTTCACGGTTCGAATGCCTCTAACTCTTGCAATAACAAAAGCTCTGCTCGTTGTTGCCAGGCGGCAGCGTTATGCTCTTCCTTTAAAACAGATCCGCCATATAGCTGAACTCACCGAGAACAATGTCAAAACGAGCGGTGATGAATTTATTTTCGAACTAGGCGGTGCCGCTTTTCCGATAGCAAGACTCGGAAGTTATCTGGGCGACGGCACTACAAGCAAAGATGACCTCATCGGCTCAAATGTCCTGTTGATCCAGGCAATGGACAAAACCATCGCACTCTCGGTCGACGGAGTCGCAGGCACCGAGGAGATCGTGATCAAATCGCTTGGGCGCCCGCTGAACGAGATCAAAGGCATCGTTGGTGCAGCAATTCTCGGAAACGGGCAGCTAGTACCGATTCTCGACGTTACGGCAATATTGAAAAAAAGGAAAGAGATCGAACGAATGGCTTCGGCATTGCCACCGCGTTCAGAGACGGAAGAGATCTTTGTGATGATCGTTGATGACAGCCCGAGCGTGCGCCATCTGACCTCAAAAGTGATCGTCAATGCCGGTTGGAATGTTATGACCGCGAAAGACGGACTTGATGCGCTCGAGCAATTGAAGGCGGCCTCAACGCTTCCCAAAGTGATTCTATCTGATATAGAGATGCCGAGGATGGATGGGTATGAATTTGCGGCTTCGATACAACGCTCTGAAAACTTCAGCAAGATACCCGTTGTGATGATCACTTCGCGAGCAGCCGACAAACACCGCGAAAAGGCTTATGAAAGCGGGGTTTCACAGTACCTTACAAAGCCATATGACGACCGTGAACTGGTCAACACTATTAAGGTATTGGGGAATATCACTTGATCGGCGGCTTGCTGGGCCGAAGTTCTATCTTGCTCGGCAAGGCACGATCTGGCATTTCAAGCAGATCGACAACTACCTGCGCGATGTCCGAGGGCTGAAGCTGCCAGGCATTTGCGTCACTTGGACTGTCTCCGCCAAAAGCCGTATTCACGCTTCCCGGACAAATGTAGGTGACCTTTATATTATCCTGCCGAACTTCTTGCATCAGCGCTTCTGAAAACCCGTTGAGCGCGAATTTTGAGGCGTTGTATGCCGCCATTTTTGGATGCGCGTTCTGCCCCGCTAGTGACGAAATGTTGATGATGTATCCGCCGCCACGTTTCTTCAGCGCCGGAATCGCGTAACGGCAGCAATAGAAAACGCCATTTAAATTGGTCTCGATCGTTTGCCGGAACATTTCGCCAGACGTTTCTTCGACCGTTTTACCAAAAAAACCGACACCGGCATTGTTGACTAGGATATCCAGGCCTCCGAAGAGCCGCTCACACTCGGCGATCATCATCCGGACCTGATCTTCATTTCTTACATCGCAGATCTCGCCGCCTGCAGGCCCGTGGGCCGACAATCTGGCAATCGCATCACGCAATTCAGTCCTGCTTCGTCCGCAAATGAATACCGTCGCGCCAGCCTTAACAAGCTGTTCGGCGATCATATATCCAATTCCTTTTGACCCGCCCGTAACAAGGGCGACCCTTTGGCTAAATCGCATCAATTCTTGTCTTTCTCATCACGAAGATCGACGAGCTCCTGAGACTTAGAAAACTTCAATTTAGGGGCATCTGTACTGTTTACTCGCTTCCACACTATGGTCGCACCGCCATCAGGGTCAACCTTCACGATCCGAAATACGATTAACTCATCGCTTCGATTATCGACCGACAAGCTAAGAAATTTCATTTCTAGCGTCGACGTGCTCGGCGAAACAGGAGCCAACGAATTGCCGATTCCGTAGGCAATATGGCGAAGTAAGTAAGTAGTTTCCGGTATTACAGGCACACTGTCTGCGTACTTAAAGGCATCAACTGCAAAGCCTTCTTTGAATCTCTTGGCGTTACTTTTCGCTTCAGATATCGCAACCTCGGCCTTGTACTTTCGCAGAAATGAAAAGGAAGGGTGTTCCATTTCCAACGTTTCAATGGGAACATTTCCGATCGAGGTAAAGATCCCTTGGGAAAAAAATCCAAAACTCCTTAATAGGCCATCGATGTAATAAATATCGTGATAATTTCGGTCGGTGTAACCCCCATTTCTAAACGAAAAACCGGAGCTCATTGGGACAAACTCTTTGCATCCGTCATCCACACGGATAACTGCGGCGGTTATACAGTTCAAATCCGGAAAAAGTTTGAACAGGCCAGTATCCTTCTGCCTCAAAAAACTTGAGTAACGCTGTAATACCGCAACGTCAACATGGCGCCTTCGCTTTACCTCAGAGATCGTTTCCTCGTTGAGTTTTGGGTCTTCCGGCGCTCGCTTGTCGGCTTCGGTTTGACGCCGGGCTCGAGATTCTAGCATTCTTAGGTCCCGGGTGCGGACCTCTAAGTCTCGTTCAATTCTCGCGGGGGAATTTGGAACGATCGCCCCTCGGGGTGGATCGATCGGAGATGGAAAAGCTCGAGGACTTTGACCTGAGACTGTTTCAAAAGCAAGCAGGAGGAGAAAAAGCAGTAAACCAACATTTCGAGATCTCACTATAATTAATCCTCCTTCTGGCCGAATCCATTATCGATAACGATCAGCTAATTTCCGGCGTCCCTGCTGTCTTCGTCTATCTCTTTCGGATTTGGCATCTTTATCCGCGGAGATTCATATTCGGCAAGCTGTTTCCAGACGATCGTGATGCTGCCATCCAACGCTTTCTCGACGATCCTGAACGCAACTATCACATCTTCCCGTTTATCGTAATCGAGTTCGTTATACATGACGCCGTCGGCAGACCGAACCAGTTTTCCGCGATACGCTACCCCGCGATACGCATAGGTCATGTTCTCTTCCGCCGGCGAAGCTTTGGCATATCGAAATCCCTTCACCTCAATGCCTTTGGCAAAACTATCGTCGATCAAACGAACATCGTCGGCGCTGTTGGACGGTTTGAAATCAACAATGAATTTCAATCCGGCTGTCGAGAGGTCAACGGCTTCAAGCGGCACGTCGCCAAGTTTCGAGATCATGCCATGCATGAACAGCCCGGTTACCTTCAGGTCGTCACCGTCAAACGTAATGTCCGCAAGATGCTTGATGCGATAGTTTTCAGTTCTGAATGAATAGGAGTTCGCCGCTCCGGGCATCGAATACCTAAGGCAATCTTCGCGGGCACTTACGACCCGCATATTCGGCGCACATCCTGTGTCCGGCACCAGTTTGAAAATGCCCGTATTAGGCAGGCGCAAGAGCGGTGTATATTTAGAGAGCATTTCCCCGCTGGGTGCAACCTCTAAGAGCTCCTTACTCGTAGGTTTGCGATAAAGCGGAGCAACGAGACGCTGCAATTGTACGATCTTTGAAGCCAGTCTATCTGATTCAGAGAGGGGATTCAGCGGAAATGACTGAAGTCTTCGGATATCGGTCGTTTGTTGTCCCATCCTGATCGGCTGGGGTGTTATCTGCGGCTGTGGCGTCGGCGCGGGAGTAGATTGAGGACGCGGGGTGGACTGCGGCGTCTGTCCCGATGCCGCCAAACAGGAAATACAAAGGATCGCGAAAAGAATGAGGTATCGCATACTTCCTTACCGACCTGACCGAATTTTCTTGTGTATAACTACCGGAGTTTCGCCCTTAGTATATCATTAACCACCTTCGGATTCGCTTTTCCCTGCGAAGCCTTCATAACCTGTCCCACAAAAAAGCCGTATAGCTTCTCGTTTCCGCTTCGGAAAGTCGTGACATTGGCTTCGTTTGCCGCGATCACCTCATCGACGATCTTTTCTATCGCAGACATGTCGGAGATCTGTTCGAAACCCTTTTCCTCAATTACGGCCGCGGCCGGTTTTCCGCTCGCGAACATTTCTGCGAACACTTCTTTCGCCTGATTGTTGTTTATCTTTCCGGATTCGATCGTGTTTATCAGCTCAGCGAGGTCCTCTGCTGATACAAGGCTTTCGTTGGCAGCTTTTCCGGAACTATTAAGCTCTCGGGTAAATTCACCGAGCACCCAGTTGGCTGCAAGCTTCGGGTTAGCTGTTATGCGTGCCACCGTCTCAAAATACTCCGCAAACGATCTGTCACTTACGATCTGCGACGCGTCGGCATAACCTAGCTGATAGGTTTCAATGAACCGGCTTCGCATCGCGTCCGGCATTTCCGGCATCCGCGCCTTCACTCTTTCGACGAATTCCGTGGTTACCCGTAGTGGCTGCAGATCGGGTTCGGGGAAATAGCGATAATCGTGTGCGTCCTCCTTTGAACGCATCACACGTGTTTGGTTATTCTTTTCGTCCCACAGCCGTGTTTCTTGGTTTACCGGTTCGCCTGCTTCGTGAGCGGCGATCTGGCGTTCGATCTCAAACTCGATCGCTTTCTGCATGAACCGGACCGAGTTCAGATTCTTCAACTCAACCTTGTTATTGAATGTTGTCTCGCCAACCCTTCTTACAGAAACATTCGCTTCACAACGCAAATTCCCTTTTTCCATATCGGCATCGCTTGCTCCGACCCATTGAAGCGCACGGCGCACGTGATTTACATAATCATATGCCTGCCAGGAAGTTCGAAAATCCGGCGATGTCACGATCTCGCCAAGCGGCGTGCCGGCACGATTAAGATCGACATAGGAAAATTTGTCCACGTCGGGCAATCCCTCATGCACGTTCTTTCCAGCGTCTTCCTCGAGGTGCATTCGTTGGATGTGGATCTCCATCGGTTTCCACTCTGTCGCATGTCCGTGTTCATCGCGTTCCGCGGTCATTATTGTCAACTTGCCATTCGCGGAGAACGGTTTGTCGTATTGCGAGATCTGATATCCCTTTGGAAGGTCAGGATAGAAATAATTCTTACGGGCGAAGATCGACGTCTCCTGTATCTGCAATCCAAGCGCTAACGCAGCCTTTGCTCCCAGTTCAACAACATGTTCGTTCAGTACCGGCAAAGCACCCGGTAAGCCCAAACAAACCGGACATGTGTTCGAATTGGGCTCGCCGCCTGTTTCCACCGCACACGAACAAAATATCTTCGTCGCCGTCGCTAACTGAGCATGGATCTCCATGCCGATAACCGCTTCCCAGCCTTGTTTCATAGTAAAAATTCAAAAACGCGAATCATCCAATGATAATCCGCGTTCCCGTTATTTCAAAGTTTTCTTTCTGGCTACGGCCTCTGCGGCCTCGGATTTCGCCACGCAGGCATTGTCCGCTGCTGTTGCGGAGGCGGCCAGATCGAAGCCGGGAGGCTTCCGGGCTCGTATATGATCCCCATCGGCGTTGCTCTCCAAGTTACGCCATTATTGAACGGGCGGTTCCAAACCCTCGGATTGCGGTATAAGCGGTTTCCGTAAAGGTAGTAGCCCGAGTATCCATAGTCATACGACGGTACTGAAGTGTTTAACTGCAATACAGTCGTATCTCGCTCGCGAGTTTCTCGGTCGAGCCTTTCCTGCTCAAGCCGGTTCGCCCGCAGGCGAGCCGAAAGTTCTTCGCGAGTCTTTGCTTCAGCTGCTTCCCGTTTCGCGATATCCTCCTCCGACAGCCCCATTTTTGCGTAATACTCTTTCAGGTCCTTTTCCGCTTGAACACGTTTCTGCTTGAATTTCTCAAGATCGGCATTGGTCACTACCTTGCCTTGAGCCATCGCAAAACCGGCCAGCGCGGCCATCACACAAAGAAAAAACAACACTCTTTGCTTCATACTCTGTTACCTCGCTATGCTGATATCTTACCAAGACACGCGGCCGAAAGTCATCATTTTTGAGACCTCGGGCGCGCAGTTCTCTGCTTCTAACCGATCATAGAGGTGCCTCAAAATATTCCTTTCCTCACGATAGGATCGAAAAGTTCCAATTGAGTCAACAGCATAGCAACCGGCTAGAAACCAAAACTCACCCCGGCCCTTGCATTCCTTGGAACCGTTCGAAATCCATTTTCAAAATAATGGTGACCGAAGAGATTCTCTGCAGTTCCGAACACCCGAAGGCTGAACTTATCTTTATTGATCGGGAATGTATATCCGGCCGTAAGATCTACGCGGCGATTTCCGTCAAAGCGATATACATAGGTGTTGTAGGTCGAACTGCTGAAGATCGGAGCAAGATGATCGCTCGCTGCCAATACATCTGCATTTATCCAGAATCGATCGATCCGCTGCGTTGCAACAACCGTAAATTGATGTTTCGGAATGCCAAGCGTTTCTATTATTCCGCTGCCCGAGACCTGAGGAAGGCGCTGGTCGCTCTTCGTAAATGTATAAGAAGCAAAAATATCCGTCGATCTCGTCGGCTTTACTGTTCCGCTGAACTCGCCTCCGCGGGCGATCCCGCCTTTCTGGTTTTCGTAACCGCCAAAAGGCCGTGTTGTCGATCCGATGTTCGGAACAAAATTTCCGTAGCCGATAGTGTCGATGAGTTGCGTATAGAAATAGACCGCCGTTAGCTTCACCTTCTGTTTCGCGAAATACTGCTCCACACCAGCATCAAATGCAATGGTCTTTTCCGGTTTAAGATCGGGGTCGCCCAAAGCCACAAACGATGGAGTACCGAACGAGCTAAAGAAAGTACCGAATCTCTCGTAAAGCGACGGCACCCGATACCCGTTTCCAACGTGTGCCCTCAGCTTCGTCCCTGATCTTTCTATGAAGTAAGATGCGGCACCGTCGAACGTATAAGCAGTCGGCGGGTCGTCCAATGACAGATCCGAATAAGGCGCATTCGTCAGGCTGAATTTCGGCACTTTCAGACTAAATAACTGTGCCCGGAAGCCACCGGCGATCTGCAATGATCCGTTCAGCAAACTCAAAACATCCTGAACAAAGATCGTGTTGCTTGATTGAAACGCCTTGGTAGAGAAATCGTCGAAGCCGCTCGGAGTGAGGCCGCGGTTGCCGAATTTCTCATGTTCGAACTCGTAGCCGGCCTTTACGTCATGAACGGAATTTGGCGACCAGTTGATCGTCGCGTTTGCGGTCTGTATCGTCCCGTCGAAGAAACTCGTCGAAGCACTCTGAAAACCCGGACCAAGAACGCCGTTGTCGTTCCTTCGCGAGGTTTTGAGTCCTGAATAAAACGCTCGCAAAGAGGTCTTCGAATTGATGATCTGAGTGAGAACGATCTGGCCGTTTAAGAATTTCGACTTTTGGTTCGCATCAGGATCGTTTTCATCCCAAATGAAATTTGTCCCGGGACGGGCGAAGATCACGCCAGAATTTGAAATGGGCAGTTCACCGAGAGCATCGGGATTTGCATTCAAACGAACATACGCGTCTGAAACGAAAAACCTGGCCGAAATATTAGTTCTCGAAAACGGGTCATATTCGAAACGCGACTGAATATTTGTGTTGTGCGCGTCGTCCTGACCATCGATCCCTTTTGCATAAACGGTTCTTGCAACGGCAAGATTGAACCAGAATTTTTCGTTGCGCGTCCCATCAGAGATATTGCCCCGAAAGCGCTGAAGCCCGAGGCCTCCGGCGGCGTATGAGATCTGGCCGTGCATACCCGACACGGGTTTCGGTGTTTGCAGATCGACCGTCCCTCCGATCGCATTCGTTCCATACAGCGACGAACCTGAACCCCGCAGCACTTCAATTCGAGATACGCTTGTCAGCGTAACGTCGCTTAAGAAAGGCGATGCATCACCAGTGATCGCCGAAGCATCCCGCAGCCGAATACCGTCGATCAAAACGGCTGTGTCCTGATTTCTCAAACCCCGCGTCTTGATCGTCGCTGTTCGGCCAAATCCGCCAAGCTGCTGTATGCGAAAGCCCGGTATCGACCGCAAACTTTCCGCCAGGGAAAAATCTGCACGCTCGCGCATCTCCTGCCCCGAGATAACATTTACCGTTTTCGAAACTTCGTCGATCGGTTGCGGCTGGTCGGCGGAAACTGTCACGTTTTCCCGGATGGTCTGAGGTGAAGGAGTTGGGGTCGGCGTCGGGGACGCTGTCGCTTTCCCCTGCCCGGATGCAGTCCCAACGCTTAAAAGCGCTAGTAATACAAAAACTGTGAATTTCATAGGTTCCTCTTCTGCCCACACGCAGAATGGCTCTGATCCGAGACGATCAAACAAAGTTCCCGACTATTACGGTTGCGTGGGCAGCCCCGGATTTTCACCGGAGTTCCTTTGTTTCGAAGGTCAGTTTGTTCAGAGTGCGCGATTTATCGCGTACCTTGTTTGAAGGATCTGACGCGATGAATCGCGCACTCTGAACCTAATATGTCATTGTTACTCTTACCTTCCCGCTTGCCGGATTTTCATCCAACAGGACTTGCACGTCATATACCTCGTTCAAATTAGTTTCGGTCAGCACATCTTTAGGCTTGCCGTAGGCAAACACTTCTCCGCCCTTCAACAGCAAAACTTCATCGGCAAATTCTGCTGCGAGATTGAGATCGTGCGTTATCACTATGGCCGACGCATTGCAGCCGCGGCACCGCTCCCGAACAAGCCGGAACATCAATGCCTGATGAGCGAGGTCGAGGTTGGCAGTTGGTTCATCGAGTAGTAGGATCCGTGCATCTGTAGCGATCGCCCTGGCAAGCACTACACGCTGTCGTTCGCCGCCCGAAAGCTCATTCATCAAACGATGGTAA
The DNA here is from genome assembly GCA_964436265.1 of uncultured Chloracidobacterium sp. Taxonomy (GTDB): domain Bacteria; phylum Acidobacteriota; class Blastocatellia; order Pyrinomonadales; family Pyrinomonadaceae; genus OLB17. Next base: position 16,624 of record CAYTDJ010000010.1, read on the forward strand.
AACTCTCCGAGGTCACATTCCTCTAAGGCTTTTCGTGCGATCGCAATATCTGTTTCTGTTTCCCAACCAAATGCCGAGCCGTTGGCGAACCGTCCCGACAGCACGTATTCCAAAACCGTCACGGGAAACTTTGTCTCATTCTCTTGAGCGACCACCGCGATATTCCTTGCGATCTGGCGGCGTGAGAGCTCGTTCAGCTTCTTGCCGTCGAGTTCGATCTCACCTTGCGATATCGGAACGGTTCCGTTCAGCGATCTGATCAGCGTCGTCTTGCCTGCACCATTTGGCCCGATCAAAGCGACGATCGTGGGCGTTCCCAATTCAAACGACACATCGGACACGACAATCCGAGTCCCGTATTTTACTGAGATGTTATGGACTTTGAGCATTCCCTTTTGCGATGAAAGGCGGAACTACGAACGGCAGGCAGCGTGCCCTCGCATACTAATTTCTTCTCAACAAATAAATGAACACAGGTGCACCGACCAACGCCGTGATCGCCCCGACCGGCAACTCCCGGGGAGCGATCGCCGTTCGTGCGATCATGTCTGCAAGAACTACAAATATCGCGCCCGAGACAGCCGACATCGGCACGACAAGCCGGTTATCGCTTCCGACCGCCAGCCTCACGAGATGAGGCACGATCAGCCCTACATAACCGACCGACCCGCTCGCCGCGACGGCCGTCCCAACAAGAATGCTTGCAAAACCAAACACGATCAGCCGTACTCGACCGATCTCCACGCCGAAATC
>CAYTDJ010000011.1:0-16502 GCA_964436265.1 uncultured Chloracidobacterium sp.
AGGGGATGCGCCTAATTAGTTCACGGATCAACCAAACACTGCCCGGGCCCTTGCGACCGACAAATCGAAGTGACTTTCCAGCGGTTCGTTCACGCCCCGCAGTCTTGCGGCGACAGCGAAACCCCATTCGATATATGCTCTACGGCGTTCGAGATCCCAGTTGGCCGGCGGGTTGTTCGTTACGTCGTTTATGTTGCTGATCTTGTCCGCAAGTTTGATTACCTTTGCTCCCTGAGAAAGGTGTGGTGCGTGTTCGATCTGCAGACGTTTTCGCTCGGCCTTTGGCAAGCTCTTGTCGTCTGTTACTTCAAGAACATAGTCCGCAACCGTGTCACCGAACATCAGACGGAGTTCCTCGCCAGTGACGCCGCAGTCCTCGACCGTATCATGGAGAATGGCGGCCATTAAAATATCGATGTTTGTTACCCCGCCGATGTTAGCAAGCAAGTTTGCTACTTCCAGGGGATGGTTTATATAAGGCTCACCATGTTCGCCCTTTCTACGTTGATGTTTGTGTTTCTGAGCTGAAAAACTCGCGGCGTGCAGCAGGTTGTTTAGTGTATTCACATTCCAGTTTGCCAGAAATGGAAAAAAGGTCAATAGCTAACTGCTAGTGACCTAATCAAGAACTGCCACTATTATCCACTATTTTACAACCTCGATCGAAAGAGACTGTTGACCGCTGATCATAAAGTCCGACGGCGGCAGTATTGACTCAAATACAACAGTTTGGATCGTCGGTTTCACACCGCCGGTTATTCGATCGTTGTTGATCGTCGCTAAAACCGACGGAGGAAGATTCGGCAACTCGCTTGCACCGATCACCGCGCCGACGCTCGACCTGGATGCCTGAACGTAGAGCCGGTCGCTGGACTTGAGTTTATTGATCACCCCGATGAGTTCTGAAATATCACGGGGAGTGAATTGCTGGATGGTCGAATTCTGCTGAATTTGACCACCGTCACCGACCGTGATCGTGAAAACGCCAGCGGGTGTTTCGGCTGGAATAGTGACGGGGATCCTTTGTACAAAGATCTTTCCGGCACTTGTTCGGGCAAACGCCTGTACTTCGACCGTCTCGCCGGCCCGAACTTTCGAGCGGTCGATTGACAATCGGTCAAGAGCGGCCACCTTCATTCCGTCTTCGGAAGTAAGGTCGATCGAGATCCCTTCGATCTTGAGGTCATCGAATCGACTGCGAAGCAGGGCGCCAACCGGACCGATGATCGAACCCGAAGCCATAGGTGCCGACTGCGAACCGGCGAATCGGCGTTCAATGCGGATCGGATCCTGTCCTTTAACTTTAACTTCGCCTTTAAGCGAAATTGTCGTGTCTCCCAATGACCGTTCTTGTGCAGTGATCGAATTAAAGATAGTGATGTTCAGTAGAAGCGGAGTTAGAAACTCGTCACGCGCAACCTCGAAATTCAGCGTCTCCGTACCTCCGCGGCTGGTATTGATATTAAGTATTACAGGTATCATCACCGGGGCTCGTCCCAGATTTCCAAAAACTCCCGTAGCACGGTCCTGTGTCATTGAACCCACCATGGCATCCGGAACCGCGAGCTTGAACGAATTGTTGATATTCGGAACGACCGCTACGACGTGCGATTCGGACATCGGCAGGTCTGACGATCCTAGACTTAGGAAAGGATGGCCGAACGCGTAAACCTTATCTCCGTCCCGCAATGTGACGGTCCCGGCAGCGGCAAGGCTGTAATCGCCCCGTGTCAACTGCATAGACACCGAAGCCCCGCCGAGCAGCGTTTTAGCGTCTGCCGGTTTCATGGGTGTCATCGATGCCGAACCACCGACCGCCGCAACGGGCAACAACCCAGCCTGCAGCAACTGAGGCGCAAAGTAATTCAAAGTCTCCTGCGATAATCCCGTGAATGTTACCGGCGTCGCGATACGCTGAAATGTTTGGCCTGCGACGGCCATCAGGGCGGAATTCGCTGGCACTCCTGAGAGGACACCGTTTGCCGCCGGTGAACGAGGCAGGCCCAGCAACCAATCAGCGGACGCCAATTCCGAAAACGCGACAGCACGCGGTTCGCGAGCGACATTTCGCGTCGGCTGTTTCAGTTCGAAAATATCTATCATCTGCTCGATCGGCGTAATGCCGCAGATCGCTTCCTTTGAAAACGGAAAACTGTACGAGATGGCGCCGATCAGCTTCCCATTGATGTAAACGGGAGAGCCGGACATCCCGGCGAAAACGGCCGTCCGGTCCGCTCCGCCGCCGCTTATTTTTCCGACTATTAGGTCTTGTCGCGGCCCGATACCGCCGGGAACAACACCAAGGATCTCAACATTGAATTCCTCTGGTTCGCTCCCGCGAAATACCGTTCGGGCAGTCCCTTTCATTCCTTCCTTGATCTCGGAAAGAGGGAGCAATGACCCTGAAAGGCTCGATTTTCCGCCACCGGAAGTCGAGACTTGTGCCGTTTGCCCGGCAGATAATGCCGTAAACGTTGCAAATACAAATAGAAGCAGAGTTAAGCGTATTGACCGATATTTCACAAAATTCTTCCTCAAAACCGGCGAGTATGGTAGCATTTTAACTGACATACCTAAAGCCTTTTCTTATGGCTTTTGTTGAGAATCTCGCACAGGTTTTCCGGTTGCTTTCAAACGTACATTTACAGTATCCACCATGGCTAAGACAAAACGACTTGTTAAAAGCATATTTCGGCTTTTCCTGCCGATCGTACTATTGCTTTTGATCGCCGCCGCCGCTGCTTCCGTTTGGCTGGTTCACGAGGCTTCACATCCTGTGGGTACAGGTTACCTTGTGACGCCGGAGAAGTACGGAATGCTAAGTTCGCGTGGCGCGCAGGTGACAGAGGAAAGCTGGCAGGGACGGGAAGGCAGCACTCAGAAAGGCTGGCTCCTTCGAGGTTCGCCAAATTTGCCGGCCGTGATCCTCTTGCACAAATATGGTGCGAACCGATCACACGTACTGAACCTCGGTGTGAAGCTCAACGAAGCGACAAATTTCACTGTTCTAATGCCGGATCTTCGAGGCCAGGGCAACGAACCGGGAGATCAGCGATGTTCATTCGGCGGGTGTGAGGCCGACGACCTTGCCTCGACAGTCGCATATCTCAAAGGCCTAAAGACGCCAGAGCAGTTTCAGTTGATCGGAGGCGGGATCGGAATTTACGGCGTAGAGATCGGCGCTCTTACAGCACTTTCGACGGCCGCCGCAAACCCGGATATCAAAGCTGTCGCTCTCGACTCGGTCCCTGCAGATTCGGACGCTCTTATTGCTTCTGTAATAGCAAAACGTTTCCCTTTTGCAAGCAATTTTACCGAAAAGCTCGGCCAGTTGGGTACTTATGCCTATTTTTTTGACGGATGTTATAGGCGCGTTACCGCTTGTGAGCTGGCAAAGCAGGTTTCAGACAGAAACGTCCTTTTGCTCGCCGGGTCGGACTCGCGCGATTTCCAGGAATCGACATCCAAGCTTAGCAAATGTTTTCCAAATTCAGTGAAGATGGATTCCAAGACAGATCTCAGCCCATCTGGGATGGGAATTCTGAACGCATCACTTGAAACCTCGGAGGCGTATGATCAGCGCGTTATTGATTTTTTCCGGAACGCGTTTACGCCGGTACAATGATCATTCATCCAGGTTGACCGGCTTCTTAGAATGTCCGTTTGATCGAGCAACGCTGACGATATCAGCGTTGCTTTCCATTTGCCCGACTGTTTGCTCCAAGATCTCCTTTAAACGGTTAAGTCGTTCAGACGTGGATGTCATCTCGATAAATTGTATTTTTATCTCGTTATCAAGATTGAACGCCGCCGAAACAAGGAACGAAAGCTGTTCGGGTTCGGCTTTTGGGACCTCAGGAAACTGCCCCCGATTGCCGCTAAGCCTGAACGCCGCTTTTGCGACACGCTCGAACAATTCGAAAACTTCATCGGCGATAGGAAAAAGTAGGTCATCGCTTTCCTTCTCGTCTTCAAAAAACTCGACCTCTGCCGAAAAGTAAGGCGTATTCGTGTCCGCATATTTCAATATCCGATATCGGATCAGTCCTGATGTCAAGATGTTAGAACGCTCGTCAGGCAAGGTCTGAGCTTGCCTGATCTCCGCCACACATCCGACAGATCCTTCCTTTGGACGTTCCTCGAAATCCGAGCGCGGTTCAAAGAAACTGATCCCAAAGAGATTTCGACGCAGTTCAATGTCCTTAAGCATTTGCCGATATCTCGGTTCGAAGATATGCAGCGGCAAAAGCTCGTACGGCATTAACACAAGCGGCAGCGGGAATATCGGCAAATGGACGATACCCAGAACTTTTTCTGATGCTTCTGACATTCAATTCAGTTTAAATTCGATCCGATGATCTTCGCGGCAATAAATTCTGCGATCTTTTCGGGCTCTTCGTCGGTCAGAGCTAATCGCTTCGCTCCGATCACGGCATCTGAAATATCTGAGATATTCGTTTTGAAGCGATTGTCTCGAATAATCAGATCTTCCACAACTCGACGCTCAAGTGCGTCGCGGCTCGAATCCTCATCAATATCAGCAGCGACGGCATAGTCGATAGGGACGGAATTGTTCTTGACCCGAATGTGCAATGCGCCCGTTATCCCCTTAGCTTCCTCCCGTATCTCTTTCAGCTCAAGTACCGAATTCGGGAAGCCAAGTTGTCCTTTTAGGATAATTTCGATAATCGGAGCAGGCTTTCCTTCCTCACCGCATCGAGCCTCGCTGGAAACCTTTTCCAGAACCGCATCGGTCAGGTCTTTTGGATTTGCAAATCCATCGACGGCGAACTGTATTCGTTGAAACGGCCGGTAGTGGTAATCCTCTATGTGTCTCGCAGTCACGGCGTTTCTATCATCAACGTCAACCAAGAACACACCACGTTTTTCACGAAATTCCGCAATGTTCGTTACCTCGATCGAACCGGGATTGAACGCCCAGTTGTCGATCTCGTAATGCATGTGGGTATGGCCGAGAGCGACGTAATCAGTCACCGACTTCAGTTCTTTTAACGCCGAAAGCGACAACGCAGGTATCGGATGTGTTTGATGGCCCTCGACGTCTGTGTGCAACATAAGCAGGTGAAACGCATCATCGCGACGGTTCTCCTTTATTGCTTCAGTCAACATCGGTATAGCCCAGTTTGCCGACGCGCCGTACCAATGAGAACCGAAGATGCGCACTCGGCCTATGTCGATAAATCCACCTTTTCCGAATTCAGCATCCCAAACGTTGTAAACGATCCTGCCGTCGATATTCGTCGGCTCAAGGAGATAGAGAAGGTTCCAATTAGCCAAACTCCGAAGCCAGCTATAGTCACTGTCAGTGTGTTTTTGATCGTGATTTCCCTCGATCGCGACGACTGGAATGCCCGCGTCCTTCATCAATTGAAGGCCTGCGACAGCGTAGTTCATCGTTTCCGGAGGTACACTTCGTTTGTGGAAGAAATCGCCGCACATTATCACGAAATCGACCTTTTCCTCGATGCCGTATCTTTGTAGAACATCGATCCATGCATCAAAGAAATCACGCGGACTTTCAGGGAGCTGATACCGCGTACAGCCGAGATGAACATCTGAAATGTGAAGAAATTTCACCCTCGGATTTTAACATAATGACATCTTGGTCTGTGAAACAGGCATGCCTGTCCTTTCGCCCTGTGCTAAATTCAATTTATGGACAAAGTCATTCTGATCACGGGTGCTTCTTCGGGTATCGGCAAAGAGACTGCGAGACTATTTCAAGCGAAGAACTGGAAGGTCGCAGCGACAATGCGCGAACCGGACAAGGCGGAAGACTTAAAGAAAATAGTCGACCTAGAGTGTTTCCGGCTGGATGTGACCGACCTCGTTTCGATCAAAGCCGCGATTGCCGGAACTATCGAGAAGTTCGGTCGAATTGATGTTGTAGTTAATAACGCCGGCTACGGACTGCTCGGACCGTTCGAGGCAGCAACGCAAGAACAGATCGAGCGTCAATTTCAAACGAACGTTTTCGGGCTAATGAACGTTTGCCGCGAGATCATTCCTCATTTCCGCGAACAGAAAAGCGGTACAATTGTGAACATCTCATCGCTTGGCGGGAGAGTTCCGTTCCCATTCTCAAGCCTTTACAACGCGACCAAATTTGCTGTTGAAGGGTTTACTGAATCTCTCCAATACGAGCTCGAACCATTTAACATTCGAATGAAACTCATCGAACCGGGACCCATCAAAACCGACTTCTACGGCCGCTCTCAAGACTTGGCGAAAAAGGATAGCCTATCTATATATGACCATCGTCTTGAACCGTTCCTGGCTTTCATGGGAAAGGGCGGCGACGACGCTCCGGATGGATCCGCGGTCGCCAAAGAGATCTATGATGCAGTTACCGACAAAAGCTTCAAGTTGCGATATCCGGTCAATACTAAAGGGCTATTGGGGTTGCGTGCGGTCCTGCCGCATGGCATATATCGCTCCGTTACCAAAAAGATATTCCTCCGATAGCCAATTGACCGCAAAAATGCAATTATTATGGTCAAGCAGATCGAAGCGCGCTGATTTAGCTCCAGTTTTACGATAGGTGCCTGGAGTTAATGCCTACGGAATATTTTCCAAGCAAACTTCGCTCTCACGCGGTATAAGACGGTCAGGTCAGATACTTAAGGATCGCCGGCGTTCCGTTTACATCTGTTGATCTCGAAACAGCACGAATTATTTGCAAAAGAAACGTTATGTAGCGCACATAGTGTGATATGATGCGCTTGCTGACAAGCAAGGGCGTCTCGCACTACGCTCAGTTTCAACTCGCTTATACCACCTCCCCGGTTCTATTCCCGAGCTGTTACCGAATCGATAGACGAATAGGATGTTTGACGATCGTTTGCCTAATTAGGACGACTCGGCCAAGCGATAAAAATGCAACTCCGACTAGGTCTGACCGACGCTTTTCTATAAAGCGGATCCGATCAAAAAAAGAGATTTACGTGACGAAAAAGCGAGGGAAGAAATGAAGATCCTACTATATAACCCGGACAACGGTGTGACACGCAATTTTATGCCGCACCTTTGGATGTTCCTCCTGCAGTCGCTTACGCCGCCGGAACACGAAGTGGTTTTGATCGACGGTAATGCCAAGGCGATGACACGCCCCGAGCTTGTTCAGTTTTGCAAGGACGAAGGCATCGGGTTGGTTGGCATTGGTGCGATGACCCGAATGGTTGCAAGGGCGTACCTCGTTGCGGATTCACTACGGGAAGCCGGTTTCAAAGTCGTGATGGGCGGCCCGCATGTTACAGAATGCCCAGACGAGGCAGTGGGTCGTGATGGCGGCCCGCGGCATGCCGATGCGGTTGCCCTTGGCGAAGCCGACGCAACGTGGCCGCTAATTGTGGCCGATGCAGCACGGGGCGACCTAAAGGAAGTTTACACACCCGAGATCGACCCGAAAGGCAACGACATAAAGCCTAGTCTCCAGCCGTATCCGCACATACCTTGGGAGACACTTGATCTTGAACAGTTTTCGCTGGTTCCGAAATTCGTGCGCCCGCTCTTGTCGAGGATGGGTGAAGGTTGGGGCAAGTTTTTCGTCGTACCCATTGAGACAGGACGCGGATGCCCTTACGGGTGCGAATTTTGTACGGTCACTGGGTTTTTTGGTGATTCGATCCGATTTCGCACGAATGAGAGCGTTATTGAAGAGCTTCTGCGCCTAAAGGCACGCGCAAAAAAAGAGAAGGGCCAAATCGCAGTTTTCTTTATCGACGACAATTTGGCGATAAATAAGAAGCGTTTGAAAGGGCTGCTCCGCGATATGATCGCAGCTGGAGCAACATTGCCGTGGGTCGCGCAGATCAGCGCGAACCTGCTTGGCGATGACGAACTTGTGGATCTGATCGCCGATGCCGGCGGCAAGTGGATCTTTATCGGAATGGAATCGATCGATCCGGCGAACATGGCCGACGTGAACAAACAGTTCTCCAAGCCGGCGAATTATCAGGCGGTTCTCGAAGGCCTTGCACGCCGCAACATTTATGCGATCACCTCATTCATCTTTGGAATGGATAATGATACGGTCGGTGTTTCCGACCGCACGGTTGACGAGATCGAATCATGGTCGCCGGGCCTGCCGGTTTTCGGCCAGTTAACACCGTTTCCTTCAACGCCGCTATACGAACGCTTAGAAAAGGCTGGACGCCTCAAGCGGCCAAAACACTGGCTCGACTTTGCACCGTTCGTCATGGCTCACGATCCGCTTAAAATGACGATCGAACAGGCAAAAGAAGAGACTTATGCCGCTTGGCACCGTTCCTACAGCCCGGAGCGCAATTGGGAAGCGATAAACTCGATCAAGAACGCGCCGATCCAGGTCCGCATCTCTCACCTCGTGGCTCGGCTATTTTTCAGAGGCATCTATTTTCCGCAGCTCAGCAAAAGAGCGTGGCTGAAACTGATTTTTGAGAATCGGCGGTCGATCCTGAGTCTTTCACGGGAAGGGATTTCCACATACAGGGCTTTTAAAAAACGTAAGCGGGTCGAATCGCCTTCCGTTCTCACATCGCCTTAAGTGAAAATATCTGACTCTTCGTTTCGGACGATCTCGTAACATTGGCACGCGATCCTTTCGAGGCCGCGGCGGTCTATTATTGATATGCTGCCTCGTTTGTGTGTGATCAGTTTTCTTTTCTCGAGAGAATCCGCAGCGCGGCTCACGGCCTCACGTCGCACGCCAAGCATATGCGACAGAAATTCCTGTGTCATCTGAAATTCGCTCGACTCTGTCCGGTCACCTGTCATTAAAAGCCAGCGCGCAAGCCGCAGTTCGATCGCATGAAAGCGAAAGCACACTGAAGATTGGGAAATTTGCGTGATCATCGAATGAGTAAATCGGCGTAGCATGCGGGCGAGGGATCCGTTGAATGCTGTCTCGCGGTCGAGATCAGCGGCGGCAAGTCTCATCGCTGTCCCCGTTCCCTGGACGATCGCTTTCACATTTGACGTCTTTACACCTAAAAAAAGTGGTAGGCCCGCCATTCCCTCCCGTCCTATCAAACCGACTTCCAAAGTGGAACTCTTTTCGACCGCAGCAAGTATAGAAATGATCCCGCTGTTCGGAAAATAGACGTGGCTGATCAAAGCTCCGACCTTATAAAGTTCATTTCCGAAAGTCAGCGGAACCAATACTAATTTTGGCTTAATACGGCGGTATTCGACCGGAGAAAGTGCGGCGAGCAGACGATTGGAAATTGAATTGCTGATTTCGGGGTCCCGTTGTTTCACAGATCTCCTTTGATTTGGTCTTGCTGTACAAATACAACAGACGGCACAAGAAGAAGTGTGTAAAACAGGTTCCGATGTCGAATGATGAAGTAATTTTGTCAAATGCACACGGGCATTAGCCCAATGTACGCCGAACGCTACATCAAACCTACCTCTTATCCGAGAAAATAGCGAACTTTGTACTTGCTAGGTTGCATTTCATGATCTGATCACTCTAGACGGCCTTGGAGATCAATTTCGACCTCCCAAATTCATTCAACAGCGGCCGAAGCCTTTCTATCGTGATATCGTGTGCAATTCCGTTCGTTGCAACGATCCCGCCATGATTCTGAACGTCGGCGATGTCATATCGGAACTCTTCGCCGAATAGATCGGTTAGCCGGCCTCCGGCTTCTTCCAGGATCACTTGTGGGGCACATGTGTCCCAGAGTTTGGTTCGAGGCGAAAGGTGAATATATAGATCGCACACCTGTTCGGCTATTAGCCCGATCTTCAGACCGACCGAACCGCGTTGCGTCTCGCCCTTAACACCAAAATCCGCAAGGATCGCATTTATCTTCGGGCTGCGGTGGTTTCGCGACACCGCCATCAGCATCTCGCCGTAATCCGTTTGATCCGAAGTTTGGAGTTTATCGGTACCGTTCGCGGTCTCCCTAAACGCTCCCCGGCTTCTTGATGCGTAATAGAGCACACCATGAAAGGGAAGCAGCACGACTCCTGCAACCGCCCGCCCGTTTTCTGCCAACCCGATCTGGACTGCGAAGTCGCCGTCTTTCTTGACGAATCCGGCAGTACCGTCGATGGGGTCGATTATCCAAACGCGATCTTTCGTGAGCCTATGTTCGGCGGCATCAGTTTCCTCTTCCGAAAGAATTCCGTCCCGTGGATATGCACGTTCGATGCCTTCTACGATCAAACGGCTCGCCTCTTTGTCAGCAGCCGTTACCGGTTCGTAGAAATTATCAACGCCGAGTTTTTTCTCGGCGACTATCTCGCGGGCATAATGATCCAAGATCACCTCACCAGCTTTTCGCGCTAGGTTCTTTGCTAATTCTAATTCGGCTGACAGATCCATCTACATTTAGATTATCACAGCGTAAATTCGCGAATTGATCGTTAAAGGAAATGAAAAAGGGGCCATGTGGCCCCCGGTTTTAACCAGTCGTGAGTTTTTGCTATTCAGTTTTTGCCGGCTTGAGGTCAACTGTTTTCTTGGCTATCGAATTGCCAAAAAGCTGTTGTGAACGAACTACTTCCTGGCCGATCTCGCGTCCCGGAACATGGATCTGATAGAGAAAATACCGGTCACCAGACCTTACAAATGTGAGCCCGTCCTTAATGTCTGCTTTTTTCGCATTGACCCAGTTCGTCAACGCCAGGGCAAACGTTTCGTCTTCGGTCCCGCGAAGCGATACTGTGGCCGCTCCGCCTGTCTGCGGCAGTGTCACAGTGTATTCGCCTGCCGGAAGTTTTGTTTTGCCAACCATAAATTCAAACGGAATGTCTGCCTTTAAGACCTGTCCCTGTGCCGAAGCCGATATCGAGCCAACTCCGAGAACGAAGGCCATAACTGCCATGTACAAAAATGATCGCTTTTTCATATGAATTTTCTCCTTCGAATATATTCGCCGGCTAATGCCGTCAGGTTGGAGATTAGCGGTCAGTGGCCTCCTATGTCCTTTCAAACCCGGAAAAGCCGTCTGAAAAGTTCTTACAAACTCTTACATGATGGTTTTTGTTCAGTGTTTACGCGTTAAGAACAAAGAACGCATATTCTTCGTTAAGAAAACTGTTATGAATCGAAACGCAACGGCGTTTATAATTTGGGAATCAGATAGTATTCTTACACTTCATGTTTGAGGTCGGGGCTAGACAGATCTTCGAATTCGGCGAGTTTCGGCTCGATAATTCTCGTCGCCTTCTGCTAAAGAACGGCGAACCAGTGTCTCTTACCCACAAGGCGTTCGAGATGCTGGCCCTTCTTGTAGCAAACAGCGGCAGGATAGTTGAGAAAGAGGAACTATTGCGAGAGATCTGGCCAGACACTTTTGTCGAAGAGGGAAGTCTCGCACGCAATATCTCTGTACTCAGGAAGATCCTCGGCGAGGCCCCCGGTGAACACCAATATATTCAGACGATCCCGAAACAGGGCTATCGTTTTGTTGCTCCGGTCAGGGAACTTTTCGAACAGGCAGAGCCGGTGACGCAGGAACCAAACCGCGACATTCTGGACGCCGTTCATATAAGTGAACCTAAAAACGGATATGCGGGGCTACCAAAGCGAAACCCGATGCCTTACGCGATCGCTACGGGCATTTTGGCCGCCGTGGTCGTCACCGCTTTTGCTCTCTATCTTGCGATCCGTCCCTCTGTAGATTCAGCCGCACCGACAATGAACGTGACCCGGTTTACTCTAACAGGTAACGCTCTCGACGCAGCGATCTCACGCGACGGAAAGTATGTTGCTTTTACTGAGAGCGAGGCCGGAAAGCAATCGATCTGGGTAAAACAGGTGGCTTCCGGAAGCATGGTTCGCATCGTCGATCCCGCTGACGTCGTCTTCCAAGGACTCGCGTTTACGGCCGACGGAAACTACGTTTACTACAACATGTGGGACAAACAGCATGTCGGGGCGATCTTTCGCATCCCGGTGCTCGGCGGAGTTTCGGAAAAGATAGTGAACGATGTGATGCCCTCTATAAGCATCTCGCCCGATAACTCAGAGATCGTTTTTGTACGCAGTGTTTCGGCTACCGGCGAATCGATGCTGATGGCAACAAAGACTGATGGTTCGGGAGAACGTATCATCACCAAACGCGACCTGCTGAGTCCGGGATGGTTCGGCGGACCAGCGTGGTCACCTGACGGGAAACGGATCGCATTCGCGGCCGGCGGTACGGGTGAACAGGGTGAGACCTTTAGCCAGATCGTCGAAGTGAGCTCAGCGGGCGGTGACGAACGGGTAATTTCAGAAAAGAAATTCGTCGGTGTTGGCGGCATTGCCTGGGTCGACAACGGCCGATCGCTAATTATCACTGCTTCTGAACAGTCGCAGACGCCTTATCAGCTATGGCGAGTGAGCGTGGCCACAGGTGAATCGAAACGGATCTCGAACGATGTAAATGGCTATAACGGCGTCAGCATCACCGCCGACGGCAAAAGCCTGGTAACGACCCAGGGAGACATGCAGAGCAACGTCTTTGTCGGCACCGAAGGCCAAGCAACAGAATGGAAAAAGACGACGTCCGGCCGCTATGAAGGCATGCACATTTCCTGGACGCCCGATGGCCGGGTCGCAATTGTTTCGCAGGAATCCGGCAATAACGACATTTGGATAATGAACGCCGACGGCTCAGGCCGCAAACGGCTTACGTCGGATCCGAACGTAGATGCATACCCGGCCCCGACCTACGACGGGAAATATATCCTTTTCGTTTCGCTTCGTACCGCGGTGCCCCATATTTATCGCATGGATATAGACGGCGGAAATCAGGTGCAGTTGACCAACGGCCCCGGCGAATGGGCGCCGGCCGCATCGCCGGTTGGAGACGTAATAGTTTATCAATCGGCAAATGCGCGCGGTCTCTGGAAGATGAAAGCGGACGGGAGCGGACAGGAACGTCTGAACGAGAAATACACTTATGCGGCAACGGTCTCGCCGGACGGAACAAAGGTGTTATTTAACTATTGGGACGATGACGCAAAGCCGGAGGTTCTGCGTCAGGCGATGATAGACCTTACAACAGGAAAACAGACCGTTTTGCCCAGCGTTCCAAAATCGGCTATCCGGATGGACAGCAACGTAATTCTTAAATGGTCGCCTGACGGCAAGTCTTACGCCTATATCGACGACCGCGATGGCGTTTCAAACCTTTGGCGGCGTCCGTTGGACGGCGGGCCGCCGAAACAGATCACAAATTTCAACGACAGTTACATCTTCGGATTTGACTGGTACCGCGACGGAAGGATCGCCGTCGCCCGGGGAAGCTATACATACGACGTCGTTTTGATCACTGATTTTTAGTCGGCGTTAAGCAAGGTCCGCGAGTTCGGTGATCCCGCAGCGTGGACAGGTGAGCGTGGTTCGGGCGGGATCTGCCCATTTGGCAAGTGCCGCTCGTGGATGCCTTACGTCCGCTTCACCTTCACGAAAGAACCGCGGGTGTCCTGTCTCGTCAGATCCGGCTTTCAGCTCCCGTTCGCATTGCCGGCACGTCCAGCCGAACCCGTCATTGTAGAAATCGTTCAGTTCCTGCATAGAAGAAAAGGCAGCAAGCAATTAGCTTACTGCCTCGTTCCTTTGTCTGCAACGAACCTATTCCTGCGTACGCCGCGTTCGGGTACCCGTCGCCAATGGTGTGAGTTTGACCGTTACCGGGACCGTCTTGCCGTCACGGAAAACCTCCAGCTGGACCGTTTCGCCGAACTGCTTCTTATCGAGCAATCGATAAAGGTCATCCAGGCTATTCATAGGCTGGCCGTCTGCCGTAACGATGATGTCTCCCACAGTCCCATCATTGCCTATGCCGCGAAGCCCTGCAGCCGAAGCCGGAGAACTAGGAGAGACCTGATAGACAAGCAGCCCCTTTTCGACCGGAAGCCTGTAACCCTGATCGCGAAGTTCGGAAACGCTGGGAAGCGTAGCTCCGAGCTTCGGACGACGGACCTCGCCGTACTGTAACAGCTGCGGGATCACGCGTCTTGCTGTGTTTACAGGGATAGCAAACCCAACGCCGACCGATCCGCCTGCCGGAGAAAGGATCTGCGAATTGATGCCGATCATCTTGCCGAATTTGTCGAGGAGCGGGCCACCCGAATTTCCCGGGTTGATCGAGGCATCCGTCTGTATTGCGGCGTCTATCGGCCTGTTGTTTCGTGCCCGGATGGGACGCTGAAGTCCCGAGATCACACCGGTCGTAAGCGTCCGATCCAGTCCGAACGGGTTGCCGATGGCAAGCACCTTTTGACCGACGCTGAGTTTGTCCGAATCACCGAACGGAACAACAGTGAGTCCGCCTGCCGGTGGTTCGATCTTGATCACCGCAAGGTCCGTATCCGGGTCGCCGCCGACGTATTTAGCGGGATAGACCTTGTCGCCGCCAAAGCTAACAGTAAGTTTCTGTGCGTCCTCTACGACGTGATAGTTAGTAAGGATATGTCCCTGGCTGTCGATGACCGACCCGGAACCGTTGCCTTTTCCTTCCTGTACGCCACCCCAGAAATCCTGCTGATAGGTCGTAGTATTAATGAAAGCGACACCGGGAGAGATCGCCTTATAGACCTCGATGCTGTTTTGTTCATCCGTGACCGCTGAGGGATCGGAAATGCCGGCGGGTGCATTTTCCGCCAATGTAATGGTTGAAGGATCAGCAGTCCCTAGCGACTGCTTTAAAAAGTAAAGGCCTGAAGTGACCGCGACAGCCGCAAGTGCGGCGAAGAATGCCAATAGAATGATCTGTCGTGCCGATAGTTGATAGACTGCTTTGTTAGACATGGCTCCCTTTCCTGAAACGAAGATATAAATTACTCCGACTTTGATGATGCAACTCCCAACAAACGTTGCGTTGTATCTACGTCAGATGACCCGCAAAAGGTCGCCTTTACGGGTAAGTACATCCACATTTTACAAGAATTTTACAAAGCTGCCCGAGTGAATTCAACGATCTGCGGAAACTTGTGCTGGAGGTCGGCTAGATAGCCGATAGCCGAAAGATATGTAAGCAAGTGTATCCCCATGACGCTGATATAAACCGCCAACGCAACGGCAACGCCGTATTTGGCGAGCTTTCGGTTTCCCCAGCGAAGCAGGACGATAGCGGCAAACGTGCCCATCGCGATCTTTGCACCGAGAAAGGTAAGATCGCTCATATCGAGCAGCCTTGCCATCAACTGATTCCCTTCAGGAGCCACGCCGCTGCGAACCCATATTATCGTCAGGATCGCATCGAGAAGATTCAAGAGAAAAAGCAGGAATGTTTCCCGGAAAAGGTGCATGAACGTCGGCTTCTCCTTCCTTTCTCCGTTCGCACAACAAGGTTGTGATAGTTGCCCCCGGTTTGTGAGTCCGGGGGCACGGAGATCAATGGATCAGATCAGATTGTCGCTTACACCCACACTATACACCGAAAATAGTCGCGATTTCAGAAAAAAATTGTTTCGTGCAATGTAGTCTGCAAGGGTCTATAATTTAAGTTACGGTTTAGATCATTTGGATTAATTGCAACGGCAAGTGCCAAAGAAGCGTCGAATTGTCCGGTTTATTAGGGACCGCGATGTTGTTTAGCGTGGAACCGTTATCAGGGAGGAAAAAGGGATGAAAAAGTTTCTAAGTTTTGCAGCAATTGCATTTATGCTCACGGCATTTGCCGTCGGTTCGGCGGTAGAGGTATCGGCACAGACCAAAAAGAAGCCGGTGATCCGCAAGAAAACGGTCGTAAAGCGTCCGCCGGCACCAAAGCTTTATACGGTAGCGGCAGGTAAACGTATCCGCGTTCGCTTGAACGACGAACTCAGCTCAAAGACGGCTAAAATAGGAGATCGATTCACCGTAACCGTCCGCGAACCGGTCTATTCGACGACAGGTGCAGTGGTCATTCCCGAAGGAAGCGAGATCACGGGCCGTGTCGATGCTGTGACCAAAGCCCAGAAGAAAGGTAAGCCGGGAACGCTCGACGTGAGCTTCATACAGGTCGAACTGCCGAACGGCACAAAGCGTGCGATCAGCGGTTCGCTCACCGAACTCAACGCCGATGACGCAAAGAGCGACAACGAAGGCACTGCCTCAGGCGATAAGATGAAGCATCGCAAGGTGATCTGGTATGGCGGTGGTGCCGCCGGCGGAGCTTTGCTCGGTGCCGCGATCGGTGGCGGGAAAGGTGCCTTGATCGGCGGATTGCTTGGTGCCGGAGGCGGTTTCCTTGGCGAACGTTATACGAAAGGCGAAGAGGCAAAGGTTGAGCCCGGAACGGAATTCACCGTTTACCTGAACCGTGCCGTGTCGCTGCCAAAATTTGCCGAAGTTACGCCGTAATGGTGTACCTGTACCAGTTAAGGTGATACAAACTGGTACATTTTAGACAGTGGTACAGGTACAGTAAATATAAAAAGCCGCAGGGAACGCATCCTTGCGGCTATTTCTTTATTATCTTCTCTTCTATTATTTGAGCGACATATCGCCCGCGTTCGCCTTGCCTATCTCCTCAAGCCTCTCAACGACCTTCTTGATCAACCATTGCGGTGTCGAT
>CAYTDJ010000012.1:0-8798 GCA_964436265.1 uncultured Chloracidobacterium sp.
CGTAAATGTTTATCGCACGGCCGGCGGAAACGATCACCTTATTGTCCCAGGTCACTGCAATGTCACGGGGAAAAACTCGTTCGGCCTTTGCAAGCAGCTTTCCGCTTTCGCCTTCGTGCTTTGATATTCCTTTGTTGCTTGCGACATAGATGTTCCCGGAACGGTCCGCCGCCATGCCGAATAGATTATTACCATCTTCCGGGATCCATTGATCGATGAATTTACCTTCGGCATCGAACACCTGGATCCTGATCGGCGAATAATCCGAACTATAGATCCTGCCGTTTCCATCTATTGCTACATGACGGTTGTCCTTGAAACGGCCAGGCCCGCTGCCCTCGCCGCCGATCTTTAGTATCTCCTGTGCTGGCGATGCCTCGTTTGCTTGAGCACCCGGAGCTGGTGTCGAGGTTGATGAATTTTTGATACTCGTGACGACCGTCTCAGCCCTGCTGAAAGTAAAAAACAGCACCGCGCCGACAACCACAAAGACTATAACTATCGGGATGATAAACATCGCGATCATTGTTCCGCCGATAGCAAGGCCCGCCTTTTTGACCACCTCACCGTCGACTTTTATCTTTACGGGCGTCGAAGTTTGTACTCGGAATCCTGATATGTCGATACTCTCGCCCCGTTCGATCGCTTCTACGGCTTCCTTCGCCTCTTTGAGGCCTGTCCCAAAGGCCTCGCGAAATGTCTTTATCGCTTCGATCTTCTTGCCGTCGTGTATCAGCTGTCGTATCTCTGCGACCTTGAGCGCGCGGCCCCTCAGGGCCGAAGTGTTATCGAACGGCGTGGAACTCGCCGAATAGAATAGTTCGCTCGGTGCGATCACGGTGCTGCCGCAATGTTCGCATTTCTGCATCATCTCGCCGTCGAACTCAAGCGGTGCGGAACAAGATGCGCAGTTAAATGATCTCGTCATACTATGAATCGGAAGAAATTCAGAAGTTTGGTGTCGAAGCCAATTGAATTATAAACTCAAGCTAGTTAGTTTTACCTGTCAGGAGGTGTCAGAAATGAAGAAATTTACCGCCATCATTGTTATTTTGCTCACCGCATGTTCGATCGCATTTTCTCAAAAGGCCACCGCAAAGCCGGCGAAGCCCGATCCGGAAAAAGACGTCCGTGCCGCATTTGACCGGCTTATCGAGGGCATTCAACAAGTGGATGCAGCAAAGGTGATGAGCGCCTACGACAAGAGCGAACGAACGCTTTTCTTTAACAACAACGGCTCTGTCACACTCGGCTGGGAAACGATGCGCGAAAACCGTGAATCCTTGTATGCGAAGACAAAGAACGTGTCATTGGAGGTCACAGGAGTTCGAGTGGAGATGCTCGGGAAGATGGCCGCCTATGTCTCGTGCAAATGGAAGCAGTCGCAGGAATTCGAAGGCAAGCTCGAAAACGCATCGGGACGAATGACGCTCATTTTCAGGTTGATCGGCAAAGATTGGAAGATCGTTCACGCTCACACCTCGCCTGACAATCCGCCGGCCCCGAGACCGGTGCTTCCGTCGGAACGAGTAACCCAGTGATCCAATGAGGAATTGAAAAAGCCGTCCGATCCCAGATGACCGGACGGCTCTTTCATTTGTCGCGACGCTTACTGCTAAACCGCTGCCCCGGGATAGCTGCCGCCTAATTTATGTGGATCACCTTCTGCGAGACTGTTGACCAATTCGTAATGGAAATAGTCAAACTTAGAGGCAACAGCCGGCTGAACGCGTTTGTCGTACATCTCGCGTGATCGGTCGATCGCTTCACGAAGCCGGTCATAGAGGTCCTGCTGTTCGCGGCCCTCGGTCACCTTTTGTTCATTATATAGTTTGATCTCCGATACCAGCAGACGGGCGAACCTGCGAGCATCATTGTGAAGCCGACGCTCTTCATCGGCCACCTCTATCGGCAGATCTACATTCCGCTCACTGAAACGGCTCTTTACCGGCTGGGCTGTCGCTACTTCGACCATGGGTTCCGAAACCGTCGGCGCCGTTTCGGCATAGGCCATTCCGTTTCCGGAAACTGCGACTTCGGGGGCTGCGACTTCAGCGCTCGCATCGGTGACGCCCGAAGCGTCAAAGTCAGAATTTGATGCGAATTCGTAGCCGTTAGAGACGGGCTGTTCATATTCGAACTCGTTCGCCGTTTCGAAACTGCTTTCTTCTTCCGGCTCCATCGTCGTTTCGGCTGCCGGTTCATCGACTACCGTCTCGGGAGCCGAACCATCGGCACCAAAATGTTCAAACTCCGATGCGACGTGGCCGTTTCCGTTTGCTGACGGAACTTCTTGGTATGTTATTTCTCCGACGTATTCACTGACGGCGTCGTCGGTCGCTTCGTTGGCTTGGGAAAAACCTTGAGATTCGAGATTTGATGCGGCCGGTGCCTCAACAAAAGGTACGGAGGCCGTTTCACTAAATTCCTCAGCGGCTGGCTGTTCGTCTAGATCTCCGTACGACGAAGTCAATTCCGTTTCAGTTACGGGCAAGTGATCCGAATCGACGGTCGGCGCCCCAGAAAATGCCTCAGGCTCGGACTGCTCGACTTCAGTAGGGGCATGCTCATCGGCCTCCACCGGTGATCCCTGTTCTTCGTGGGCCGATTCCGGCCTTTCCGTCATTTCAACTCTCGGCTCGGCACCGTCCTGGTGAACTCTGGCGGACTGTGTGGCAGCGTGCAGCTCGACCGTGAGGCCGGCAACACGGACCAACGTTTCAAGAGCATCTATGTTCATTTCGCCGCCGTCGCCCTTATCGACATACAGGACAGCGACTCCACGGCCGCGAGCTGACAGCGGGATCGCACACATGTGTTCCGGTTGGCCGAATCCGAGCGGTTCAAGGAAATTCTTGTCGTCTCCGTACACACCGAAATGCGACTGCACCGAGGTCAGGGTACCGACCGCCTCTGAAAGCACTGAGTGAGAAGTAGTTGAAAAATGGATATCTCTAACGCGGCCCGGATCGGACGTGATGTTCGCACCAAACGTCTTCCAACCGACCATCTGATCGTTCTTGACGATAAAGAATGCCCCGCGCGGAGCGAAATTGGCTGCGTGATCTACAAGAGCTGAAAGGATCGCAGCCTGCGATGTTTTTCCGCTTATTTCGCTGATCGCATCGCGAACCTTGTCGTATCTCGCTTCCGGGTGTGTCTCGGTCCTGAGTTTTTCAGCCTCGCCAAACGCGGTCGCGGCTATCTGCGCACCTTCGTCTCGGGCGAGCCGCAGATGTTCGGTCAACGATTCTCGAAATGCCGCGTCGAACGAGAAAGATTCAGGAAGTCGCTCACCAAAATCGGCGACCGCTCGTTCAACATGCTCGCGATGCTTTTGATATTCCGCTTCGAGGCTCCTTTGAAAATCGGCCACGTCCTGCTTGATGCCGGCGACCAAAGATCTCATCTGGCCCTCGAATTCGGTTCTAAGGCTAAGCTCGAGTTCGTCGATGTTCACAACAATATCTCCTTAAAATGCAGTTGGTTAGAGTGGGTAAGCGCGCGATGAGGATTGAATTGACCGGATGAAAATGATGCGCTTTTGAGGTGGGGCGGTTGGGTGTCAGGAGTTCCCGCCAAAGAGATTATCGCGGATTAACGCAATTATTGTCAAGAATTTAGTTGTACCCTGTTTAACACTCTACGGGCAGGTCAGATCGCTATCACTTCGATATCAGGATCTATCTCGTCCTTGATCATGTTCTCTATCGCCATCAGAGTGCCTGTGAGTGAACTTGGGCAGCTGCCGCACGCTCCCTGATATCGGATCTGAAGAGTTTTGTTTTCCAGACCAATGATCTCGAGCCAACCGCCGTCGCTCGCCAGATAAGGCCTGATACGTTCGTCAAGAAGAGCATCGATCTCGCGAACCACCGGATCGTCCATCCCTGCCGCTGCCGCGATCGCGCCGCCGATCGCCGCGGCCGAACCGTTGCCGTTCGTCGATCTCACGCTTTCTGCTTCGCGGATAGGAACCGCCAGAGCAGGCAGGATCTCGTCCCATTCTGCTTCGTCGGTCTTTTCTACAGTGATCATCTTGTCCATGTAGAAAACTGAGACCACGTCGCCAACGTCAAATATCGCCTTTGCCAAGGAATTGTCCATGGCTGACTCGACATCCTTAAATGAGTGTGAGGTTCCGTGCGAAACAGGCTCCTTCAAGATGAACTTGACGGCGTTAGGGTTTGGCGTTTCCTGAATGTCTGCGATCTTAGGCATTTTTTGCTTGCACTTACTGCAAAACAAAAGTCTACCAATCCTTACATTTTTGTCAACATTAAAGCCGCTCGTAAACATACGAAAAGCGCGTCTTTGGGGCTCAGTTCGCCCTGCAAGACACGCTTTGAAAAACCAGATCGTCGTTTATCCCCGCAAACTACTGACAGAACGCAACTTGGCCGCTATTCGGTGATATGAATATCTTCTTTCTTATTCACACGCCCTGAGAGGAAAAACCCGCCCAGACCGACCGTCGCGATGAGGAAAACGATCGCCCCTACTAAATACAGGACATTTGCCCCCTGATTTCCGAAGTAGAGATAAAAACACACCACAGTCAAGATCAGCGAAACAAACGCCAACAAGCCATACAGCATAAAGATCACCTCCGATCGTCAAAGAAATTTGCTTTTGTAGAAGTTTGCCGGTTGAATAACGACCCAAAACTTCGGATAAAGACGTCGTACGATTCTGACTGTAAACTCTGCAAAATAGTTGCTTTGGTACAACTGAATAGTAAACCCAAACCGATTCAAAGGCAAGCAACTTTCTGGTACGTCGCGGTTTTAAGAACGCTTAAGAACGAGCATGCGCGGAATTCCCCGGAAATCCTTTTCGATCACGATCGATGCCCATTCTACGTGTTTGGCCGCCTCCGCCACCGCTCGGTCTTGACCCATGCCGATCTCAACCAAAAGGAGTCCGCCCGAGGTCAATCTCTCAAAAGCGCCATTTATCACTCTATCGATCACAGCGGTTCCCACACCGCCATCCGTCAGCGCGCCCAACGGCTCATGATCGCGAACCTCGGGCTGCAGTCCTTCGATATCCTCGGCGGATATGTACGGGGGATTGGATACGATCAGGTCAAACCGTTCATTGCCGACTTGTGAATAAACATCGGACTCCTTGAGTTCCAACCGCTCGTACACTCCATGAGTGTTTGCGTTCTTTGCAGCCACGCTCAGTGCCTCGGACGATAGATCGACCGCCACGGCCGACGCTCCCGACACGTGCTTCAAGATCGAGATCGCTATGCATCCTGAGCCCGTACCCACATCCAGAAACCGCGGCGAACTCCGCCCTGACAGGAATTCGATCGACTTGGATACTATCATCTCGGTCTCGGGCCTCGGTATCAGAACAGCGGGAGTGACCAGGAAATCAAGCCCATAGAACTCCTGTCTTCCAACAATGTACTGAAGTGGTTCACGAGCTGAGCGGCGTTCGATCGCAGCATCGTATCGAAGCGAGTCATCTACTGTTAGCTCATATTCAGGATGGGCGTAAAGAAACGCGGCGTCCTTACCCAAGGCGAACGCGAGGATCAGCGAAGCCTCGCGTATAGGTTCGGGAACGCCGCTCTCAGCTAACCGGTTCGCCCCGCTCGATTTCGCATCCGCGATATTCATTCAAAATTGTGTCCGCGGGATCAATTAGAACTTTCTGATGATTCGCGACGGTACACCCGCGACGATCGTATTATCCGGGACATCTTTTGTAACCACAGCTCCGGCCCCGACCATTGCATTTTCGCCGATAGTGATCCCGGCAACGATCGCTGCTCCGGAACCGATGCTGGCTCCGCGTTTTACCGTCGTTGGAATGACCGCCCAGTCGGCATCGGTCTGAGGCGTGCCGTCAGGCAGTGTCGCACGTGGAAATTTATCGTTCGTGAACATAACGCCGTGGCCTATGAACACGCCGTCTTCCACCGTTACGCCTTCGCAAAGGAACGAATGGCTTGAGATCTTGCAGTTCCTGCCGATCTTCACTCCCTTCTGGATCTCGACAAACGCGCCGATCTTGCTGCCGTCGCCTATCTCGCAGCCATAGGCGTTTACGAACGAGAATATCTTCACATCACGCCCGAGTTTCACGTCGTTCAGGCGGATGAAGTTTTCCCGGAGATATTCGTCGCTAAATACCGTCTCGTCCATTCGATCTCATAGATAAACCAGCTTGCCCTGGTTCTTAATGGAATATTCGGATGCTTCGAGAATGCGGACAACGTTGATGCCCGATTGTCCGTCTGTCAGCGGTTTTGTCTTATCACGGATGCAGTCAAGAAAATGCCTCGTCCCGACGGCTAACGCTTCCTGTTGATCGATCTTAGGCGATAGCATATCGCCCGTTCGATACTGAACAAGCGTATCGTAAACGCCTTCCCGGGTCGTAACATCGATGCCCTTGTCATAGATCTTTAGTTTTTCGCTCGCCTCGGTGTCGTCGAACACGATCATCGACTTCGTTCCGCCTATGAGTGTCTTCCGTATCTTCATCGGGGCGAGCCAGTTCACGTGAAAATGAGCGATCAAATTATCCTCGAAAAAAAGCGTCAGGTAGGCGATGTCTTCAAGCCTATTTCCGACGTGACAGGCTCCGACCGCCGAAACCGAAACCGGACGCTTGTCGATAAGGTGATCCATTATGGAAAGATCATGCGGGGCAAGGTCCCAGATAACGTTTACATCGTGTTGGAATAGCCCTAGATTGATCCGCACGGAATCGAAATAATAGATCTCACCAAGTCGGCCGGACGTGATGACCTCTTTCATCTTCTTCACTGCGCCTGTGTAGATAAAAGTGTGGTCAACAAAGAGCGTCAGTCCGCGTTCGTCCGCGATCTTGGAGAGTTCTTCTGCTTCGGTGACGCTCGCTGTGATCGGCTTTTCGACGAAGCAATGCTTGCCTGCCAGTAATGATGCCTTTGCGATCTCAAAATGCGATGACACCGGTGTCGCGATCACGACTATCTCGACGTCATTACGTTCGATCACGGACCTGTAGTCTTCCGCGATCTCGATCCCGTGAAACTGCCGCCTCATTTTTTCAAGCCGGCCCGCATCCTTGTCACACGCGATCACATTTTCGATCTCGTCATGCGCCAGAAAATTTCTAATTAAATTCGGCCCCCAGTAACCTACACCGATAACAGCTGCCTTCATTTTGTTCCCTTAATGTCCGCCTTTTGCCAGCAGCATGACCGGCAGTGTCCTCATGATGATCCTAAGATCGAAAAGCGGTGACATATTGTCTATATAAAACAGATCAAGTATGACCATATCATTAAAATCAACGGCACTTCGACCAGCGACCTGCCATAGGCCAGTGCAGCCGGGAATGACCGATAGCCGCCGCCGATGCCATTCTTCATATTCCTCGAGTTCATAAGGCATGCACGGACGCGGCCCCACGAGACTCATGTCACCCTTGAGAACGTTGAAAAGCTGCGGCAATTCATCAAGGCTGGTCTTTCGCAAAAACCGCCCGATCGGCGTAACACGCGGGTCGTTCTCGATCTTTTTCACTGGTTTGCCGCCCGTCTCGCCTTGTATCAGATCCCTAACGAACGCCCTATGCGAGGAATCATCGTTTCCGGCATACATTGTTCGGAATTTATAAAACGTAAACGGCTTGCAGTCTTTACCAATTCGGGTGTGGCTGAAAAAGACCGGGCCTTTTGAAGTAAGTTTTATCACCAGGGCTATCACTGCGAACGGTATTGCCAGAAAAACAAGGCCCACCGCCGTCACCACAACGTCGAACACTCGCTTATAGACCGTGAACAGGGTGTTTTCATAATTCTGCGGCATCTTCACGATCGGGACGCCGAGATATTTTTCAAGCAGGACCTTTTCCGGGATGATGTTGTAGAGTTCAGATACTAGTCTGACCTCGGCGGATGTTCGCTGTGCCTTATCAATTATCTCAAGCAGGGCCGTATGGGTAACATCGCTTTCGGCGATTATTATCTCGTCTATTTTATTGCTCTCGACGAGTTCGGAAAGCTCATTCAAACCGCCAAGATTCTGAAGATCCTCGAAAACGCGTTCGCCCATCGAGAATCCGTCATTCGCAAACCCGACAACCTCAAAACCATGGCTGTCATCGATCGCTATCTGCGCCGCCACCATCTTCGCCGTGCGGTCACAGCCGACGATCAACACCCGGCTGCGCAGAATTTTTTTTTGAGAGGCGAGAGCAAAGAGACGTCGAAAGACCAGCGTCCGGAACGCCACTATCGTCACAAGGCTGATGCCCACGAACATCGCGAGAACGAGCCTCGACTCGACAAAATCGAGACGTTTTACCACGAACGTGATCAGTATTAGGCCGATCAGCCCATAGATCAGAGATTTGAATATCGAGATGACCTGTTCGCCGAACGCCATGAACAGGTTTAGCTTGTAAAGGTTGAAGTGCTGAAAGATCACGATCCAGACCAGGGAATATACGACGATCAAAGCACCTTGCGTTCTGACAAGCGGCCTGGATAAAAGCTCGATCAGCGGAACATCGTAGAAACGAATGTAGATGGCCAGCGCCCAAGCGAACAAAAGCAAGAAATAGTCGCAGCCGGCGAGGACAAACTTGTATATTGGATATTGTTTGAACATCTAGCCCGCGTTGAGAAACTCGTCGATCTGCCCTATTACAAATCTTTGAACGCGGTCGGTCAAGCCGGTCCTACCGAGAACCTTTCTGCGCTCAAGAACTATCTTTGAAATATCTTTGGTCGATCTAATGAATGTTATCAAACCTTCACTTTCCATCTGCCTGTCGAGTGCGCCTTG
>CAYTDJ010000012.1:8898-14378 GCA_964436265.1 uncultured Chloracidobacterium sp.
GCGTGGTAGTTTGCCGTGGTTGCCGGCGGACGCAGTACAACCAGAATGTCATTTTCGGCCCCCGTGAGACCATAACGGTCAAAAAGTTGTTTTCGAAAATCTTGCTCCTGTTCAAACGAGCGAACATAGAGCTCTTCTTTGATCCCCGGATACTTCACGCGTTTATTGCGCGCGAGGCCGATGCTGTCGAGGACTTCGTCCGGTATTCGCTCGGGCACGATCACCCGCGTCGAAAAGCGATTGAATATGAACGTCTCGGTAAACTCATAGTCGTACATCGTAAGCACGGGTATCTTGAGCCATCGCGCCGCCAGCACCATCGACCGGGAACCGTGGCTCACGGCAACGGCGATCTGCTTTCTTTTGACATGACCGGAAAGTTCACTCGCTCGACGGAGCGTTCCGGCGATCTTAGCGAGTTTACCTTTACCGAAATGACGGCCGATGACCTCGTACGTTCCTTCAAAGCCGTGGAGGTCGAGCAGTTGTCGCGTTTGAGCATGGTCGCGGGCCGTCACGACAACCTCAATGCCCAAGTCCCGGTAGTGCTTTATCACGGGCGCAAATAGCGGTACGTGTGGCGAATTATCGAGGTCGAACCATATCGATTTGGCTTCGTTGGGCAATTTCGATCCTAAATATCAACTATGCCGACGCGACCTGAGAGACCGCCTTCTTCAGGTTCTCGCAAACATAGTCGACCATCTCATCGGTAAGCTCTGCATACATCGGCAAGCTCAGCAGCTCGTTCATCTGCGAATGCGCGACCGGAAAATCCGACGGATGAAAACCACGCCCTGCGTAAACATCGAGATACGGCAACGCTACGGGATAATGCAGGCCCGTATCGATACCTGCTTCGTTGAGCTTTGCGGCGACCGCATCGCGATCTTTCACACGGACAACATACAAATGATAGGTATGCCGCGAATATTCCGGGGCACTTGGAAGCGCAATGCCAAGGCTTTGAAGATTCGAATCATATCTCGCGGCATGTCGGCGTCGTGCCTCCAGCCATTCGTCTATATACTTCAGCTTTAAAGAGAGCACTGCGGCCTGGATCCCGTCCATGCGGCTGTTTCTGCCGACGATGGTGTGCTTGTACTTTGCCGGCTGGCCATGATTGGCGATGAGGCGGCATCGCTGTGCAAGTTCCGCGTCATTTGTTACGATCGCGCCGGCATCACCATACGCTCCGAGATTCTTTCCCGGATAAAAGCTGAATGTCGCGATATCGCCAAAGGTTCCTGTGCGTCTTCCTTTGTAGTCCGCTCCGTGCGATTGAGCGCAATCCTCGAGCACCTTAATGCCGCGCTTGCGCGCGATATTCATTACCCCATCCATCTCCGCCGGCAGCCCGTAAAGGTGGACCGGAATTATAGCTTTCGTTTTCGGAGTTATCTTCTCTTCTATCTTCGCGGTGTCGATGTTGTAGAAATTCGCTTCACAATCGACGAAAACCGGTGTCGCACCGACATTATCAACTGCCTCGGAAGTAGCAAAAAAGGTGTTCGCGGGAACGATCACTTCGTCACCGGGCCCGATCCCGATCGCCTTCAATGCAATTTCAAGTGCATCTGTGCCGTTCGCGCAAGCAATGCAGTTTTCGGTGCCGATGTACTTCGCAAATTCAAGTTCGAATTCGGCCGCGTATTTCCCGCTGATGAACGCCGTTTCCGAAACGACCTTGAGGATAGCGGCGTCAAGTTCTGACTTATGAGTTGAATATTGTGCTTTTAGATCTACAAATGGTACGCGCATGTATTAAAACTCTTTTTTATCAATAAATTTTCTAAACCAGATCTCGAGGTTCAGAAGCTGAAAAACCTGAAGCCCGTAATCTTCCTTCCCCGATCGGTTAAGTGCAATTATTCGTTCCACTTCTTTTGGTTCGAAAAGGCCGCGGTTTGCTACCGCTTCAGCTGACAAAAGATCTTCGACCATCGGCCTGAGTCGTCCGCGAAGCCACGACCTGACCGGAGCGCCAAATCCCGCCTTTTTCCGCCATATCACATCCTTTGGCAGAAAGGTCTCGGCTGCTTTCTTCAAAATATATTTTCGCTTCAAACCCTTTATCTTCAAACTGCTCGGGATGCGGGCCGACAGTTCGACGAGTTCCTTGTTCAGAAATGGAGCCCGAACTTCAAGATTTGCCGCCATCGATGTCCGATCCGTCGTGTCCAGGTTAAGTGCCGGCATAAAGGTCTTGAAATCGACATACAGCAAGCGGTTCAAAGGCGATGCATCTCGGCATTTCCTAAAGAACTCGCGGTGATAACGATATGCATCAAAATCGCTTGTTGCGCTTTGTATTTCTTTCGTCAACAAACTGCGCTTCATTTCAGAAGTGAAATATGTCCCAAATCCCAAGTATCGATCTTCGAAATCCATCGAAGCGCTTTTCGCAAATTTCTTTGCATTACGAAGCGGAGCGGTAAACTTTCCGCGGACACCGCCGTACAAACTGCTCTCCACCGTCTTCATAAGCGGCCTCCGCACCGCCGAAGGGACGATGTCCGTCACGCCGGCGATCTGCATCGCCATCTGCCTTGGATATCCGGCAAATACCTCATCGCCGCCCATGCCGGAAAGCATAACTTTCTGCGTTTCACGCGACTGCTCAGAGATCAGGTATGACGGTATCGCCATATCGATCACGGGCGCATCCTGATGCCACACAAGCTTCGGCAAAAGGTCCTCGACATCCGGCGTAAGCAGAGTCTCGTGATAGTCGATCGGGAAGAGCTTTGCGACCTTTCGGGACCACTCGACGTCGTCAGGAATAATGTCATACTCCAGGTCCCCAGCTGAAATTCCTGTCGTGTATGTCGAGATCCTCTGTTCAGTATTCCGCGCCATCATCGCCACGATCGACGACGAATCGACGCCGCCTGAAAGAAACGCACCCAAAGGTACGTCAGAGATCATTTCCATTCGCGTGACGCGCTCTAGTGTCGAAGCGACGCGGCGTGCCCATTCACGCTCGTTCGTGCCGGATTCTTCAGCCGTCAGGTCGAGGTCCCACCATTCCTTGACCTCGATCCCGCCATTCTTCCATTTGAGATAATGAGCGGGCGGCAGTTGATAGATGCCCCTGAACATAGTGTGCGGGGGCACTGGCCATAGAAACGTAAGGAACTGGTCAAAGCCATGAGGATCAAGTTCTGCTTCGATCAACCCGGAAGCCAGGATCGCCTTGATCTCCGATGCGAAAACAAACGAATCGCCGATTTGTGCATAATTGAACGGCTTGAGCCCTACGCGGTCGCGGGCCGCGAAGAGTGTCTTTTCCTGATCGTCCCAGATCGCAAAAGCAAACATACCGTTTATCCGATCAAGGCAATCCGCTCCCCATCGTCGGTATGCCTTGATCAATACCTCGGTATCTGATCGGGTAAGGAACTTATCGCCTTTTGCCTCAAGCTCCTCGCGAATATCGAGATAGTTGTAGATCTCGCCGTTATAGGTGATCGCGAAACGTTTATCTTCGGTGAAAAATGGCTGATGGCCCGCAGAGGAGGTGTCGATTATCGAAAGACGTCGGTGGCCTAGACAGGCCTTCAATTGAGATTTGCCGAACCGCTCGGAAACGAACACGCCTTCGTCATCGCGGCCGCGATGTTCGATTGAGATCAGCATCTCGGCGATGCGTTTCTCGGGTTCGGTCGTAATTAGTCCGGCAATTCCGCACATGTCGTTAGTCGTCTATTTCTTCGGTTTCAAATGCACCCACAAATGCCAGCCGAGGAGCTTTTCGAGCGGCAGCCAGCCAACCTTTAGCGGCGGTGCGTGCATAAAACACTGGTAACTTCTCACGATCTCGAAATCCGGAAAGTCCTCTTGCACGGCACCGAGATCGTAAACCTTTGAATACGGATTTCTAGGACCATCTGTATTCACGTGAATGAAATTTCTCATCGAAAGATATTTAGCCAATCCCATTCGGCGCGCATTTTCTAAATGCTCTGCAACGATCCCGCTTCCCTTTCGCCCCGTTACGAAAAATGCTGCTAGTCCGAGTCTTCGAATTACCGCGATCGACACCAGATAGTTTAACGAACGCTTTGCATAGAGCATAGAGACCAGTTCACCGCCCGGTTTTAAAATACGGGCGATCTCGCGGCTCGCAGTCTTTACCTCAGGAATGTGGTGCAAAACACCATGGCTGAACACGATGTCGAACGAATTATCTGCAAACGGTATCTCAAGCGCGCTTGCCTGTTCGATCTTTTCAAACTCCAGGTCTTTAAGTTCGAACCGCATCTTCACCCGCTTCACCGATTCTTCTGTCAGGTCGATACCGGAATAGATCGCGCCTCGTCTTACCAGAGCTTCTGCGTCGGCACCTTGCCCAAGACCGATCTCCAGAACGCGTTTGCCGCTGATATCGATCTTGTCCAGATTCGTAAGGATATGCGGCTCTTTACGGTAACGATACTCATCGTATCGGGCAAAGAAATCTTCATATTCCCGGCGCTCCTCGGCCGTCAGGTCACCGACAAGCTTCGCCCCGCAAGGATTCGACTGCCAGAAATCTTTGATATCAGCTTCTATCACAAGACTAATTCTTCGCCGCGATCAGTTTTGCAAGCCCGTATGCCATCCACGCCTGTCCCCAACGCATGAATGGCGTTTTCACAGTCATTAACCGGCGTTTTTGATAATAGAAGAAACCCGCCGGGTCGCGCAGGTTCGCAATGGTCCAGTCAGCGATCTTTTCAGCAAGCGGCAAGACTCGATCATCAAGATCCTTTAATTCCGATAGAGTGGCGATCGCCGCACCGGCCGAATGAATGTCGATAGGATATATTTCGCGGTCGAAATACTTTGGCGTCCCGTCATCGAGGAAAAAATTATCGATCCAATAGCTTAGCCCTTTTCTGATCGCTGCCTCAGCCTCTTCATTACCAAGATTCTCGTTTATGCGATCAAGCGACGACAGCACAAACGCAGTGTGAAAGTTATCTATCCACTGATGCTTGCTCCCGGGGCCGTAGACCCACGAACCGTCTTCACTCTGCCGCCGGAGAACAAACCGCATCGCCTTCGCCGCCGCATCACGCATTTCGTCGCTACTGATAATTGCTCCTACGGCCGCTAGAGTTTCTCCTGCAAGCAAACTCGCGTTGTATATCAAACTCGTATCTTTTGGTTTGTAACTGAAACAGATCTCGTCTTCGGTCCGGTGCGGCGTTTCAAGTTCATTGAGGATGAAGCCGCATATCTCTTTTGCAAACTCAAGATCATCTTCTTCGCCAAAAAGCTTGTATGACTCAACGAACGCCCGAGCGGCAAATGCTGTCGGAACGATGGTCGGTGTGCCTTTCGGCGCGTAAAACACCCGCGATTGCCAGTCGAAATTGTAGCCAAATGCTTTCGTCGGCTCACCGCTTGAGGTTACGCCCGTGATCGCCAAACCTCGAAGCATGTCCAATAACATCGCCGCGTTCTTGTGGTGTTGTTCGTCTCCTGTGTACCGA
>CAYTDJ010000012.1:14478-16373 GCA_964436265.1 uncultured Chloracidobacterium sp.
AAAGGTTCGCGTAGATTTGCTCAAGATCGGACATTATCGGGAAAAAAGGGAAGACTTACTCGGACGGTTTATCCTCCTGTATTCGCTCGAAAAATGTTTCCAGTGTTAACGAGAGTTTCCTGACTTCGTCCACGATGATCCCTGCAAATTCACGGGCATTATCCGGAACTGAACCGTCTTCTACGATCAGGTCGGCAAATCCCGCGATGCTAGTAAGCGGCGTTCTCACGTCGTGTGCGGTTTTCCTGATAAGCTGCGATCTTTCAGCGTCTTCATCGGGTAAATTTTCCATATCGGCCTTCGAATGAGTATGGCCTAATCTATGTTTATTCGCCAAAGGAAAATCCTTTAAGCCTCCGGTCTCCGTGTTTTGCCCTTTGGCAGGAAAAGCTACATAATAAAACTTCAACCGAGCTTTCTGCCAATGAAATTCATTTCGGA
The DNA here is from genome assembly GCA_964436265.1 of uncultured Chloracidobacterium sp. GTDB lineage: Bacteria > Acidobacteriota > Blastocatellia > Pyrinomonadales > Pyrinomonadaceae > OLB17. Next base: position 14,920 of record CAYTDJ010000012.1, read on the forward strand.
CATCCGCCTTTTACTTATTGGGCTTTGGCTCGGTGCAGCGGTGTTTTTTGTCGGTGTCGCGCAGGTCGCATTTGCGGTCTTGCCGCAGCGCGAATTGGCGGGCGCGGTCGTAAACCGAACGCTATCGATCTTGAATTTCAGCGGCCTTGGGATAGCCTTTTTGCTGCTTGTAATGTCGATGGTCGCCGTGAAGAACGCCAACAAGGTCCTACTTTGGACGGACCGCGTTTTGATCATTTTCATTGCGATCGCATGTGCGGTCGGGCAATTCGTTATCGGCCTTATGCTCGCCTCGGTAAGGGCGCAAATGGGAGGCAGGCCGATAGACGAACTTGCGGCGGACGATCCGCTCCGAATTCAGTTTAATAATTTGCACGAATATTCGGTTTGGGTACTGATGGCGGCTATGATCGCCGCGTTGATCGCGTTCTTTGTGATCGCAAATCGCAAAATGGGAACATCGGCTAAGACAACAAACGACCCATATAATTTCGAAAAAGAGTTTAAGATATAGCTGCTATGGAACTTATCGAAAAACAGCCCGAATTTGTGAGCCGGTTCTCACAATGGTCCGGCAATGAAGATCTTCGCGGATATCCGTTTGTCGAAAACAAGAACGCTCCTTTCACCCCGGTTAGACGTGCTTTGCCTATGATGAATCTGGCTCTGATCTCTTCCGCCGGAGCCTATATTGACGGCACTGAGCCATTCAAGCTGGATCAAAAAGGCGGCGACCACGAATTTCGCGAGATCCCGATCGAGGTCGAGGCCGGCGATCTTCGTTATGCGGCCAAAGGCTACGATCCAAAATTTGTTCAACAAGACCGCAATTCACAGATCCCTGTTGACCGTCTGTTGGAATACCAGGCCAATTCTGTCATCGGGCGCTTGAATGAGTGTTGGTGGAGCCTCAGCAGTTATATCCCGAATGCGGCGATGGTCGCCGGTGAACTTACGCCAAAACTTGCCGATCGATTGAAACGCTACGAGGTCCAAGCCGCCTTGCTTATACCGGCTTCCCGGCTTTGCCATCAAACGCTTGGTATCGTGGCCCGAGGCCTCGAACACCATGGCATTCCAACGATCGTAATTTCTGTCGATCGCGAAATGACCGACAGAGTACGCCCGCCGCGTACCGCGTATTATGACGGCGAATTCGGCTGCGTGTCGGGACATCCGAATTGGAAACAGCATCAGCTCCGAATTCTCGACGAAACGCTTCGTTGGATGGAAACCTACGACCAACCTGGTTCCCGCAAACTTGGCGTCGAGATGGAGACTCAGGTCGAAGCAGCGCGCGGTGAAAGGTAGAGAGATAAGGAAGAACCCCTAACCAACAGACGACAGGTTTTTCAGCCTGTCGTTTTCTTATACGCCAACCTGCCAGTTTTTTAGAGCTTCGATCGGCCAGATCAGCATGATGATATTTATTATCAGGCTGTCGCGGATCGTGA
>CAYTDJ010000013.1:0-4358 GCA_964436265.1 uncultured Chloracidobacterium sp.
TGCCTTTGCTAAGCCGTTTACTTTGTTCGCGAGATAAGGCATCTTGAAGATCCGGGCCGACCAGATCTGCCGCTCCTGATCGATCTCCCAGGCCTTTTCACGCCAATAGAGCATTTCACAGGATCGCTTTATCCAACTGTGTACGTTAGGGGGAAACGGGGTCGACGCGTCCGGCATCCACGTCCCGATCGCCCGCATTTTTTCGATCAAGGGAAACGCGATAACAACGATCGAAGCTACGCTTACAACGGTCAATTGGAACGAGGGACTGAATACATCGCTCGGCCGCCAAGCCATCAATATCAGACAACTCATACCCAGCGTATTGAAAAGGTTTCCGCTGCGGTACAACGATCGAGCGACAAGAAACGCCGTAAACATCACACACGCTCGAACAACCGGAACCTCGCCGCCGACCGCCACCGAATACGCCCACAAAAAACCTCCGACAAGGATGAGCTGTATCCTTCGATCCGCGGTGCAGAGGCTTACGAACCACAAAAGGAGTCCGCCGATAAACGTTATATGTAAGCCGGATATTACGAGGACGTGAAACGTCCCCCCATCGCGGAAAGCGTCCGCCGTGTCTTTATCCAAAAAATGTTTGTCACCCAGCAGCGAAGCGATCATCACGCCCGAGGTTGACGGCGAGAACCTGCTGCGAAACTCATCGATGAGACGGCCGCGTTGACCATAAATAAAGTCTGGAACTGACGTAACTGAGCTTTGCCCTAGCGGTTCAATAAGCAGCGGACTCTTGACGGTCGCAGTTGCATCGACTCCCTGTTGGTCCAGCAATTGTCTTTTTGGCTGCACGCCCGGATTCAGGTATTGATCTTCACGTATCAATTCGCAAGCGACCCGCACCAGCGAGCCCGATCGAATATCGAGAGATGCGAAATCAGACATCTGTTCATCGCTTACCAATGGAACAAACAGGCGAACGACACCGGACGCCGGACGCTCTTGCTTGCTTTGACGGATCTTCGATACTGACAGCCGCACAAACGATCCGTCTATTGATGGCTCCGGCCTGCCCATTAACATTCCTTCGATCTCGACCGGCGAGGCAGATGCGATCTCGCCCCGGTCGTACATTACCTTTATGCGGTCGTCCCGAATTCCAGCGATCTCGAATTGGTAACAAAATGCACCTAAGAAAGTAAACGCTGCGAGAATGATTGCTCCTGAGTAGGATCTACCGCGCAATAGGAAAGCAAGGATTGAGGCTAATACAGAAAGGCCGAGTGTGATCTTCCAATCGATCGCCGTCCAAGTCGCGATCAATATTCCAAGAGCGAATGCAACCGCCAGCCATGCTAGAGGGTGCGTTGACGAGATCGATGTCGAAGGAACTGAAAGCTCGGCCGCCTTCATTCGACCCTCACGAACGGTTTTATGGTTCTGAATCGTTTGTCGGAGATCCCTGGTATGAGCATCAGATGCTCCACCCTTCGAAAGGCGCCGTTTGCCTCCCGATAGTTCACGATCTTCGCTGCAAGCTTCTCGCCAATGTGCGGTATTTTCTGCAGCTCTTCAATGGTTGCAGTGTTGATGTTGAGAGGTGAATTCCCTGACGATGAGTCAGCTCCAGGAATCTGAGCTGGTTGGTTTCTAACTTGGCCGCATGCCGAGACCAGCGTTATCGAAAGTGCAAGGAGTATGAGAGATGCAACAGTTCGAACGGCCATCTTGAGAGAGTTTGTTGTAAAAGGAAAACGAATGCAACTAATGTGTGCAAAATGCTAAAAGTGTTTATGTTACAAAGACTTGAACGGACAAAATCCTTCCAAAAGCAGCGGTTTTCCACAATTTCTGTGGAAATCGGATCATCCATTCATCTCTTGCACATCGGCGAGATCTTCGTAAGCTTTTTGAAGAACAGGACGCGCCCGTGTTGATCCATCCATGTCGCCGATATAGCCTTCTCGTACCATCGCATCGAGGATAGCAGCGGCCCGTCCGTAACCGATCCGCAGGTGCCTTTGAAGCAGCGACGTCGAACCCCGCTTTGCGTGAACGACACATTTTAGTGCATCCCAGAACAGCGGATCCTTGCGGCCGGGCAGATCGCCCGAGTCGTCGAGTTCTTCGTCGCTCTTTGTGATCGTCGTGTCATACTCCGGTCGGCCCTGGCGCTTCACTTCATCTACCACACGGCCGATCTCTTTTTCATCCACATAGCAGCCGTGAATTCGAACGACTTGCGAACTTGCAGGCGGCAGGAAGAGCATGTCGCCCTTACCAAGCAGTCCTTCGGCGCCGTTAGCGTCGATGATCGTTCGCGAATCGACCTTGGAAGAAACCCTGTATGAAATTCGTGCCGGGAAATTTGCTTTTATCAATCCTGTGATGACATCTACCGACGGACGCTGAGTTGCAAGAACAAGATGGATACCGACCGCCCGGGCCATCTGTGCAAGACGCGTGATAGATTCTTCGACCTCTTTTCCCGAGACCATCATAAGGTCCGCCAGTTCGTCAATGATGATGACGATGTAAGGCAGAGGGCGATGAGGCTCGCCGGTATCCTCATCATATTGTTCTATGGAATTGCGGCGGGCAACTTCCGTGTTATAGCCGTCAATGTTTCTTACGCCCCAGCCGGCAAGATCCTTGTACCGGCGTTCCATTTCGGTAACTGCCCATTTCAGTGAAATGGCGGCACGTTTCGGATCTGTGATGATCGGCGTCGCAAGATGCGGAATGTCGGCGTACAGCCCAAGCTCGAGCCGTTTTGGATCGACCATTATGAATTTCACCTGGTCCGGCCGAGCTTTGAACAAGATCGACATCACGAGCGAGTTAACGCCGACGGACTTCCCTGCACCCGTTGCACCGGCGATAAGGAGATGAGGCATCTTTGCAAGGTCGGCGACATAGGTCCCACCGTCAATTGTCTTTCCTAGCGCGATGGTAAGCAGGCTCTTTTCACCGATAAACTTTCTGTGATCGACGATCTCTCGCAGAACGATCGTCTCACGGCGTTCGTTCGGCACCTCTATACCAACGAATGCTTTTCCGGGAATGCGATCGATGCGGATGCTCTCTGCTTTCAATGCAAGGCAAAGGTCATCGACCAAACCGGTGACACGCGAATACTTCACGCCCGGATCTGGTTTGAATTCGTATGTCGTGACCACCGGCCCCGGACATATGTTCACCACTTTACCGGCTACGTTGAACTCTTTGGTTTTTTCGGCAAGCGATTCGGCGATCGCGAGCAGTTCTCTGTCCTTATGTTCGATGTGCGGTGCCGGCGCATTCAGCAGCTGCGGACTGGGAAGGACATAGCCATCGTAATTCGCCGCATGACGTGTCATTACCGGTTCTTCGTCGGCTTCGATCAACGGCTCTTCATCCAGTTCGCTACTCAGTTCGCCTGTATGTTTTGTGGGCGTGATCGGAATTTCACCAAGCGGCCCGCTCGCGCCTGCGGCAACAGACGCCTCATTCTCGTTCACCGCGATGGTCGGCGGCACGAACTCTTCTTCTTCGAGGGGAAGGTCAAGCTGAGTTTCGCCGACGGCATCAAGTTGTGTCGTTGCCGGTGCGACGATGTCACCGGTGTCTTTCTTCTTTTTGCCGGATACGATAGTGTCGGGAATCGAAATGGTCGGCGAATCGGTTAGAGCCTTCTCACGAGTCTTTCGGCGCTTTTCAGATCGCTCGGATATCTGGTTCTTTTCAGCGGCCTTTGCTGCCTTTCGTTTTTCACGCCACTCGTCAAAATGAATCTTGAAATTTCCTTTAGCTACATCCAAATGGCCAAAGATCCAATTGAACGAAAAATTGGTGATCAACAGCAGCGAAGCAACAAGAAAGGTCGCCAGGACAATGGTCGTGCCTGTATTCCCGATCAGCTTTTTCGAGACATATGGAAACGCACCGCCTATCACACCGCCGTACGATGTGTTAAGCATATAGGCGAGGCCCGACAGAGCAAGCACGAAGAGTACGTAACCGATCACGCGCCCGGCACGCATTCTAAGATCTGCTGATTGGTAAACTCTCCATGCTATCAACGCGATGACAGCCGGAAGCAAGTACGCCGTCCACCCGATCGCCGCGATCAATACGGCGGCGATGTTTGCACCGACGATGCCGATCAAATTCTTTGTTGCGGAAGTTGCTGAATAGCCTGTGGAGATGATCGAACGGTCGTCCGGGCTTGCAGTCATTAGACTCAAAAAGATGAGCAATGCCAAACCGATGAGCGCGACGGCGATCACCTCATTCAGCCTCGAATGCTTCGTAACTTTGCCGTTCTTCTTGGCAAGCAAGGTCGTCCCGTCCGCGAGGCAGAAATTCAGCTCGTCGTCCTTATACGTTTCCTTACATGTCGGGCAGATCTTCAT
>CAYTDJ010000013.1:4458-16176 GCA_964436265.1 uncultured Chloracidobacterium sp.
AACTCATCTATCTCGCCATCAAGTACGGCATCTACATCCGTAAGTTCGAACTTTGTCCTTGTGTCTTTTACTAACCGGTACGGATGAAGCACGTAATTACGGATCTGCGAACCGAAGGAGATGTCCATCTTGGTCGCTTCGTGTTCACTGGCCGCGGCACGCCGTTTTTCAAGCTCAAGCTCGTACAACTTCGAACGAAGTACGTTCATTGCAACTATCCGATTCTGCAATTGTGAACGCTGGTTTTGGCACGTAACCACAGTGTTCGTAGGAATATGCGTGATACGCACGGCGCTGTCCGTCACGTTTACGTGCTGGCCGCCCGCACCGGACGACCGATAGGTGTCAACACGCAGGTCTTTGTCCTCGATGTTCACTTCGATATTTTCATCGATCTCGGGCGAAACGAACATCGAAGCGAACGACGTCTCTCGGCTTCCGCCCGACGCGAACGGCGAGATGCGAACCAAACGGTGAACACCGGCCTCCGTTGCGAGCAATCCATACGCGTAATCACCCTCGACGCGAAATGTGGCGGATTTCAACCCAGCCTCGCTTCCCGATTGCTCGTCCAGGATCTCCACCTTAAAGCCCTTCCGCTCGGCCCAACGAAGATACATTCGCAAAAGCATCTGACAGAAATCTTGAGCGTCCGTTCCGCCGGCTCCCGCCTGCAGCGAACAGATCGCGTTGTTCGCGTCCGTTTCACCCGAAAGCAGCGATTGGATCTCCGCCGCGGTCACATCTTTTTCAAGTTTCGAGATCAGCGACTCGAGTTCGGTACGCGAATCGGCATCGCTTTCCGCGAATTCAAAGAGCACTTCGGCGTCCGAAACGCCCGTTTCAAAATCCTTCTGCTGCTGTAAGGCCTTTTCCAGGCGGCTTCGCACAGCCATTACTTTTTGAGCCTTTTCCGAATCGTTCCAGAAATCAGGCTCTGAGATCTGCGCCTCTAGTTTTTCAAGTTCCTTCTCTTTGCCGGGCCGGTCAAAGAAACCTCCCAAGTTGTGCAACTTTGTCTTTTATCTCTTCGTGTTTTGTTTGTAGTTCTGTTAATTCCATACAAATCTTTCGGGCCTTCGCCGCACAACGCGGAAACACGACCTGTAGGGAGTATGTCCTGTTTTCACCAGTGCCCGAGTCGTTACCGGAGCCCTTACTTACGTGCGGGCTACTGACTCACGCTTCCTCACTGCGAGACCAAGCATCACTATCGTCACTAAAGTACACAGCCACGCGAACCAGTCGCCGTACCGCACATAGAACGTCTGCGAGCCGCTTGACTTCGTTACCGACCAGACTCGCGTGTCTTCCGTGTAAGGCGTCGCCGGGTCCTGAACCTCTCCGCGTTCGTTTATGTAGGCAGTGATCCCTACGTTCGTCACGCGGAGAACGGGCCGGTTGGTCTCGACTGCGCGAAACACGGCATTTGCCAGGTGCTGACGCAGCACCGGCGTAGGCCCGAGGTAGCCGTCGTTGGTCATCTCAATGATCACGTCCGCTCCGTTGCGGACATACTCTCGCGAAAGCTGGCCAAAGTGTGATTCGAAACATATCATCACGCCCGCTTTCGCATCGCCAACCGGAAAAAGATCGTATTCCTTGCCATAGGAAAAACTCCCGACAAACGCCGGAACTATGCTTTCGAATGGAACGGGCACGGCTTCACCGAACGGCAGCAGGTAGATTTTATCATACTGCGCCACCTCTTTTCCCTCAGGCGAGACCATCACCGCCGAATTGAAAAACTTTCCGTTCGAACGATCCGGCTCCGCCGAATTGAACAGCACCGAGACGTTGTTCATTCTCGCAAAACCGTCTATGAAGGCTTTCGTCTCCGGATCGTCCTCGTACTGAAAGTTCATCGGCGATTCGGGGAAGACAACAGTTGTCGGTAGCCGGTGGTCAGTGTTCAGCTGGTTGTTGTTCGTCGTTCGTTGTTCGTTGAGCTTTGCCAACGCCGATTCAGCGAGTCGGATGTGATGGCGACGAAGCTCGTTCCATTTCTCTCCAGTCAGGCCAGACATCGGCACGTTTGGCTGAATCGCAATCACTCGCGCAACTGGCTTCATCTCATCGGGGACAGCAATACTTGGGAAAATAGCCAAAATGAGGCAGAAGATCGGGATCCAAGCCAATATCCACCAACCTGGACCCGTTCGAAACATGAGAAGACCCCAAACCGACGGAAGCAAAACCACGAAACTAACTAAGGCAACGCCGCCCAAGTCAGCAAACCCAATTAGATTCGATTTGAATGCCTGAGAAAAACCCAAAGCGTTCCAGTTATTTCCTGTAAACCAATACCTCAGGAACTCGGTGAACACCCAAACGAATGGAGCGGCAAGCACTCCGATCGAACCGAATCGACGAAATAGGATCGAAAGTACGGCAGCGAATACGCCAGGAAAGATCCCTGCACCAAGGCAAGCTAGGAAAACCAACGAGTATGCCAGCAACGGCGGAAATGCCGCGTAATGGATCGGGGCGTATGCGAGCCACCAGCATGTCCCGAAAAAGAAGAGCGTCCCGAAGAGCCAACCCAAAACGAATGACTTCGCCGTCGATTCCTTTTCTCGTTCGACCGCCCACATCAGCGGTACGAGCGCGAACCAGGCGAGAAACCAATACTCAAAATCGGGAAACGCTAGAATGAGCAATAACGAAGAAAGCAATGCGAGTAAAGCGTTCTTCCAACCCGGCAGGAGACTCTTCGGAGACGGCCACTTCATGCCGCTAAGTTTAACAAAACAGGCGCCTCAAGGCACTTTGAAACACCCTCTGCCAGATTGACCGACCAAAACATTGTTTTGCACAAATTTTGTCACGAAAGAAATGACGGAATTTGTCATTATCACGTGATTTCGCGCATGCATTAGGTCAAATTGAGAAATCCGCAGATCGTATCGTTCAAACTGGTCTCACTTTGAACGAAATCCCCTGCGGAATACTAAATATCTGTTTTTGCTTAGTTTAAAGTGGGTGAGCCCGGCTTTTCGGCCGGGCTCATAAAAGGAAGGACAACTGAAGGAACGCTCGGAAGGTGACCAAGCACAGTGGCAAACCGCGCTCGGAGAAGTGTTGGCGGCGGGGTCTTGACTTATTGAATCAAGCTAGCCGTTTCTCCTATAAGCACGTGGCGTGCCACACCTCAAGCCCCTTGTCCAGCATCCAAAGTCCAAAGCCGTCATAGCATCTCAACTCGTTATAAATACAGAGTTTAACGAAAACAAAGAGTCCCAAGCCGAGCGCATACACCGGACTTGGGACCGTGAACTGAAGACTTTCCCAGTTACACTATTTGGAACAACGGTCGGCCAGACGTTGGAGAGCGGCCACTTCCGGGTTCTCCGGATCGATCTCAAGTGCTTGAGCCACATAGGTTTTCACCTGCAGACACTCGCCCCGGTCAAGATGGATCTTGCCCAGGTTTACATACGCGTCCGTTAGTTTGTTATCCCAAAATATCGCCGTCTTGAATGCACTCGCTGCCTGATCGCGGTCACCCCGACGCAAATGGATCTTACCCAAGAGCAAATAACTCTCCGCAGACATCGGCTCGCTCGCCAGGACTCGTCGGAGCGTCGCCATCGCTTCGTCATCGTTTCCGTTCTTGTATTGGGTACGTGCCTGTTGGAGCAGATTATCGGTTTCATTGATCGAGGCCGTTACGACCTCGCCGTCTCGTTTACTTAAAACAACACTCACGAAATCACGCCGTTGCGGCTGCTCAACGCGAAATGGAATATCGGCGATCGTCTTTGCCCTAATCCACTCCTTTTCAAGGTTCGCGTAGCGGTTGCCGGCAGCAAGCAATGTCCTAGCCTGATTATCGACGGTCGATGCGGCTTCGTCGTTTGTTGCCGCAAGCGACTTAGCGAGTAAGTAGTATGCCTCACCGTCTCGCGGGTTAGCAGCGATGATCGATCGGAAAAGCGGGATCGCCTCGACCTGATTACCACTTAGGAAAGTCGCCATAGCGTAGTTGAACTGGATCGAACCGTCTTCTTGCGCCGATTCTGCGGCTTTCTTTAATAGTTCGGTCCCTTCTTTCAATAGGGCAGCCGATCTCGCTTCGTTCTTCTTTTCGGCACGCGATGCCTGAACGGCAATAGCCCCAAGCATGTTGTATACACTCGTGAGCTTAAGGTCCTCGGCAAGCGGCCGCAGCACAGATAAGGCCTGCTCGTAATTCTGCTGTCGCCACTGGATCACTCCGATGTAAAACGAGGCCTCAGCAAAGCTCTCATCATTACAAAACGCTATCTTGTTGTCCGACTTGGCACGTTCGCGGCACGCCCGATTTGCGCTTACTACACGTTCAAAAGAATCGACCGCATCATTATATTTCTGCTGGCCGAGATAAAGGTGCCCCAATTCGAGGGCGGCTTCGACAAACGTGGAATCCGGGGTGACCTCGTTAAATAGGCGAACCGCGTTCTTAAAATAGTTCTCACGCTGCTCGGGTGCCTGCGTAAGCAATCCTTTGATGTATGCCTCAAACGCCCGACCCGGGACCTTAGTAGCAGATTCGATCAGTTGGTTTTGTGAGAAAGGCAACGCCTTGTCCCGCTGATACAGTATCTGATACGCTATCTGGCCCTGCATCGTCTGCATATTTCCGAGCGCATCATTCAGAATTATATCGCGTTGAATAAGTCTGCCATCGATCTCTTCGCTGAGAAATCGTCCTTCGTTAACACGTACTATCTTTGCAGTCACATTGATCGTCGCCGCGGTATCACCTTGGGCAGGAACGATGTTGTATTTACCGGAGATCAGAAGCGTTGCACCGCTTTCGCGTGCAAGTTTTAAGGACGTTGCAAGGCTCGGCAAGCTTGTAAGCGGAATCCGCAATCGCTGCTGAACTGCTTTCCGCTCGCCGTTCGTAACGACATTTAAACCAGGTACTCGCAATAGCTCCGACAGCGAAAGCGCGAAACTTTCCCCGACCCAATTAAATTCAGGCTTCCCGGACGTGTTTTCGAACGGCATGACCAACACGCGGTCAGTAAACTTCGACTGTGAGAAAACGGAAAGTGAAACGATTATCGTTACAAGAATCAGCGTAAAGATACGTGTTGACATTATTGATCCCTTAAAACAAAAATTCGCTTGTTGTTACGCAAGCGAATTCGGCAAAAGATATGATGCTGATTTCCCAGCTAAAGATGGTATCCGGTACGGGATTTGAACCCGTGTTGCCGCCGTGAAAGGGCGGTGTCCTAACCCCTAGACGAACCGGACACGTAGGCGTTCTCAAACAAAACGCCTGCAAAGTCTCCGCCAGCCAACGCCAAGCGAACGATTAGAATACCTTTTCGACTAATTTCCTGTCAAACCACGATTCACTGGTCCTCACCCGGCGAAACGGCCCTAGCGGAGATCTTTGGGAACGTCGGTGGCGCTCTTCCACGCATATCGATAAAATTAAACGTCTCAGATGTTTCAGCTTACGAAACCATCCCGCAGAGAGATCGACGCTTTTGTCGCCGCCAGTCTGGAGTCGGATCTTTCGTATCGCTATAACGGCGCGACACAAATAGAGGTCGTGCCGGGCGGCTACGTCGGCGATCATAACCAGATACGACTCGGAACAGGCCCGGAAGATTGGGAAAAGGCCAAGCAAGCGATCCGTAAGTGGAAAATGTTTGAGATGCCCTGGGTCGAGATATGCTGGCCTGAAACACCGATACAAATAGGAAGTACCGTCGCGATCCTTGTCAGCCACTTCGGATTTTACTCGCTGAATGCCGCTCGGATAGTCTACGTCATCGACGAACCATTTAGGTTTGGTTTTGCCTACGGGACGCTTGCTGATCACGGTGAATCCGGCGAGGAACGATTCATGGCCACCATGGATCGCGAAACAAGCGAAGTCTGGTATGACCTCTATGCCTTTTCCAGGCCCAATCACATACTTTCAAAACTCGGCTATCCATTGACCCGAATCCTTCAGAAACGGTTTGCCGCAGATTCAAAAGCCGCTATGCTTCGCGCAATGGAAACAATCGGCTAAACTGACCTCTAAATGAAGCGAGTATTCTTGATCGACTCGATGTCGCACATATTCCGTGCCTACTACGCACCGATGGGCGCGCGGCAGGAACCGCTCAGAAACAGCAAGGGCCAGGTCACGCAGGCAGTATTCGTTTTTACGAATATGCTGCGAAAGCTGATCAACGATGAAAAGCCTGACTACATTGCCGCGGTTTTTGATACGGCCGCTCCGACGTTTCGCCACGACAAATTCGAGCTCTATAAGGCCAACCGCGAAGCGATGCCTGAGGACCTTGCGTCGCAGCTTCCCTACATTGTCAGAGTGTGCGAGGCCTTTAATCTCCCGATACTCAAATACGATGGCTTTGAAGCCGATGACATCATCGGAACGCTTGCCAAAAAGGCGGCTGAAAAAGATCTTCAGGCGGTAATTGTCTCGAACGACAAGGATCTATGCCAGCTCGTCAAAGACCCGCACGTCATTGCGATGCGGCAGAATTCCAACAACGTAAAACGCAAGGTTCCTGTGCCCCCTATTGAATGGTGCGACGAAGCGTGGGTCGAAAACAAATTTGGGGTTCCGCCGTCGAAGATAATCGACCTTCTCGGCCTTATGGGCGATGCGATCGATAACATCCCCGGAGCACCGGGTATCGGTGAAAAGGGAGCGTTGAAACTCGTTCTGGAGTACGGTTCGGCTCTTGGTGCGATGGAAAACGCCGAAAAGGTAACCCATAAGACCTATCGGGAAAGCCTTTTGAATAATCAGGACATCATTCGCCAATCGCTCGAGCTTGCCACCGTTCATTGCGAAGTTCCGGTGGAACTTGACCTCGATCAGCTTAAACTTCGCGGACCGGACCGAACAAAAGCTTATGAGCTTTTCCGCGAACTCGAATTCAACACGCTTACAAAGGAATTTGCCGACTCGGCCCCGTCCCTATTTGATTCGCTTCCTGCAGAAAGCGGAGATGATAATGATGGGCCCGTCCGCATCGAACAAAAATACGAGGTTGTCCGAACTCGGGCTGAGCTAGATAAACTGATCCGCGTCCTGTGGGAAAAGGAGAAATTCGCTTTTTACGTTGACGATTCGAACGAGGGCAAGTGGCATAGCTCGTTCGACAAGAACCCGCCGCTCGGAATCGCGGTCTCATATGCACCTGGTGTTGCATCATTCGTCGATCTGGAGAATTTCGAGGGCGGAAAAGAAGCCGCGCTCCGTCCGCTTGCCGATACCTTTGACAATCCGTATCTCGACAAACAAACGCACGACTACAAAAAGAATCTTGCCGTTCTGCGAAAGCTCGGATTCCGGCTGCGTTCGGTGACGGACGATATGATGCTCGCGTCGTATCTGCTGGATTCAGGGCGACCTCATCACGAGATCGAGTTTCTCGCTCAGACTTATCTTGATGCTTATCCGAAAAAGGCTCCGTCAGACGGATATACCGAAAGTGGTTGGCAGGCAGCAACGCGTGCTGACTGGGTGTTTCAACTTACGCCGATTCTCCGCAAGAAGATCAGTGGGGACGGCCTGACAAAGGTCTATTCCGAGATCGAGATCCCGGTAAGCCCGGTCATTGCCGATATCGAAACCTCGGGCATGAAGGTGGATGTCGAAGATCTGAAGCGATTTTCAGAGTTCATATCGAAAGAGCTCGAGACGCTGCAGAAAAAGATCTTTAAGATCGCTGGACACGAATTCAATATCGGCTCTCCAAAACAGGTAGGCGAAGTTTTTGAGGAGCTGAACATCGCCACGGGCCGAAAGACCGCGACCGGGCAGGTCTCGACCAGCAAGGATGTGCTCGCCGAACTTTCGGTCGATCATGAGATCGCCCAGTTGATCATCGACTATCGCGAGCTCGACAAACTAAAGGCCACGTATGCCGATTCCCTGCCGAAAATGGTCAACACGGATGGCAGAATTCACGGGGTCTTGAATCAAACGGTCGCCGCGACCGGCCGTCTAAGTTCAACTGAGCCGAATCTCCAAAATATTCCGGTTCGGACCGAACTTGGCCAGCAGATACGAAAGGCCTTCATTCCGGAAACAGGCAAAAAATTGATCTCGGCGGACTATTCGCAGCTTGAGTTGCGCATTCTTGCTCACATCACGCGAGATCCGGTGATGCTTGAGGCATATCAGAAGAACGAGGACATTCACGCGAAAACAGCCCGACTCGTTTTCGGTGCTACCGATGAAAAGGACCTAAAAGAGAAGCGGCGTCTTGCAAAGATAGTCAATTTCGGTATCGCATACGCCGTCGAAGCATTCGGACTCTCGCAGCGTGTAGGCATCTCAAAACAAGAGGCACGAAAGGTCATTGATGACTATTTCGCTACATATAAAGGCATTCGCGCTTATATGGACCGAATTCCAGAGGAAGCCCGCGAAAAAGGATACGTCACGTCCCTTTTCGGACGACGACGATATTTTCCGGGCATCAAAGACCGAAACTTTGCAGTACGTTCACGTGCCGAGCGCGAAGCGATCAATATGCCGATCCAGGGAACGGCTTCAGATATTGTAAAGATCGCCATGATCAACGTCGCGAACGCGCTAAGAAACGAAGGACTTGAAACAAAAATGATCATGCAGGTTCACGACGAATTGCTTTTCGAGTCGCCGGAACAGGAGGTCGCAAAAGCTTCTGAAACAATCAAACGCGAGATGGAAGCAGCCGCAAAACTTGATGTCCCGCTGATTGCGGAGATCGGCGTTGGCGATAATTGGATGAGCACAAAATGACGATTATCAAGGTTGCCGAAACCGACGACGAGATCGACAAATGTTATCCCGTTATGGCGGAGTTACGGCCGCATATCGCTCGCGAGGACTTTCTCCCGCAGGTTAGGCGGCAAATGGCTGCGTCGGGGTTTCAACTCGTTTATCTGAGCGTGGGATCGGACATTAAGGCAGTCGCGGGGATCCGCATCGCCGAATGGCTCGCACGCGGCAAGTCGCTCGATCTTGAGGATCTGGTCGCAGCCGAAACCGATAGATCAAAAGGGTACGGCGGCAAGCTGTTTGATTGGATAGTCGATCTTGCACGAAAGGAAGGCTGCACGGAGGTTCGCCTGGTTTCGCATGTGACCCGCTTTTCCGCCCATCGCTTTTATCTTAACAAACGGATGAAGCTGGACGCCCACTTTTTCTCAATGTCGCTGAATTCTAACGAATGATTCAGTGTCCGATGTGAACATCGCATTTCGTATTCATCTTAAGTATGACGACAACTACCTTAACCGAGCGCACAAAGGTAAAACGCCTACCGGCTCGCGGAGCTTATGACCGCGAGACGATCTATTCAATACTCGACGAAGCTTTTATTTGCCATGTCGGATATGTGTTGGACGGCCAGCCTTACGTGATCCCGACAGGCTACGCTCGTATCGGTGACGATCTCTATATCCATGGGTCATCGGCCAGTCGAATGCTGCGAAACCTTGCTCAGGGCATAGACGTCTGTGTGACGGTAACGCTGATCGACGGCTTGGTACTCGCCCGCTCTGCGTTTCATCATTCGGTGAATTACAGGTCGGTCGTGATCCTCGGAAAGGCCGAACTGGTCGAAGATCCTTCTGAGAAAGACAAGGCTCTTGAGGCGTTTACGAACCATATTATTCCGGGCCGCTGGCCTGAGATCCGTTGGCCGAACGAGCTCGAGTTAAAGGCGACCTCGGTACTAAAGCTCCCTATTGAAGAAGCCTCGGCAAAGATCCGCGTTGGTGATCCGAAAGATGACGAAGAGGACTATTCAATGAATGTCTGGGCCGGTGTTTTGCCGCTCGAACTCAAACCGGGGACGCCTCGGCCGGACTCGCGCTTGGCTGACAACACTCCGATCCCTGAGCATGTGACAAATTACAATCGTAGAAGCGGCGACATTTAGATCCATATTTAAAATAGCTATGATAAAAAGCCCAGCCGTCGCTGCAATTGCGTTCATGGTTTCACTCCTTTTTGGATCTGCTTTTGCACAAGACCCAATAGAGGACAACAGCTTTCTGATTGAAGAAGCCTACAATCAGGAAAAAGGCGTCATCCAATACATCAGTACGTTTCACGTTCAGCGAAACGGCGACCTTGGATACAGCTTTACCAACGAGATGCCGATCAAGATCCAAAGGCATCAATTCAGCTACACGGTGAACGTCGCACGCGTCGGTAATTTCACCGGCTTTGGCGATACGTACATAAATTACCGGTATCAGATCACCGGCCTTAAAGAAAAAGACAGGATCGCGGTCGCTCCACGATTTTCACTTATCTTGCCTACTGGAAACTATCGCCGCGAGACAGGAACCGGTGCCGTCGGATACCAGGCAAACCTGCCCGTCAGCGTTACCCATTCCAAAAAGATCGTTACGCATTGGAATGCAGGGACGACGTATACGCCGAGTGCCCGAAACGCGGCCGGAGAACGGGCAAATCTAAAAGGCTTCAATCTGGGCCAAAGCACGGTCTATCTCGCCAAACCGACGTTCAACGTCTTATTCGAGACAGTCTGGAATTACAACGAATCGGTTATCGGCTCGCAGCGGACCGTCGGCGAGTACAGTCTGCTTCTCAATCCGGGTATTCGCTGGGCTCATAATTTGAAAAGCGGCCTGCAGATCGTGCCGGGCATTAGTGTTCCTATCGGCGTCGGCCCAAGCAGCGGCGATCGCGGGGTCTTTTTTTACCTAAGCTTCGAGAAATAGAATCCAGACATCGGTTCGTCCCATGAAAACGAACCGTCGTATAATTCGACCTATGCGTCTAACAACTGTATACGGGTTTCTGATCGTTAATTTATTTGCGGCCATGGGCGTATTTGCTCAGAGTGACGCTGGCAATATCCCCGGCGAATGGCAAACGACCGCCGAAAAAACGAATTACGCGAGGACATCGTCATACGATGACGCCGTTGCCTTTTCGAAAAGACTCGCGGCGGCTTCAGGCGGACTAGTCGTTTACGAGACATACGGCAAGAGCGGTGAAGGCCGCGATATGCCGCTGCTGATCGCCGCCGAAGGAAAGACGTTCACCCCTGCATCCGCTCGAAAGGCCGGCAAGGCCGTCGTACTTATACAGGCGGGCATCCACGCTGGTGAGATCGATGGCAAAGACGCGGGCCTTGCCTTGATGCGTGACATCGCGATCACCAAAACTCGTCGCGATCTTTTGAAAAACACGGTCGTTCTGTTTGAGGTGATCTACAACGTCGATGGACATGAGAATTCAAATCCGTACATGCGTATCAACCAGAACGGTCCTGAGGAAATGGGATTTCGGGCAAACGCGACTAACTTGAATCTAAACCGCGATTACATGAAGGCGGATGCTCCGGAAACACGTGCCTGGCTCGGACTTTGGAACGAATGGAAACCAGATCTCTTTATTGATTGCCACGTGACGGACGGTGCGGATTTTCAATACAACGTTACGTACGAATATGCACATTTTCAGGAAGCCGCTCCGTCGATCAAAGCCTGGATGGACGAACACTTTGACGGCAAAGTCGTTCCGCGTGTTGAAAAGGAAGGCAATCTGCTGACGCATTACGTGGAGTTTGCCGGGCGCGAGGTAACGGGCGGGATCGCGACTTTTATTGCAACGCCTAAGTTTGCTACTGGTTACACACCACTTCGTAATCGCCCGGGCCTGTTAATTGAAACGAACGTATATAAGACTTATAGGTCGCGTGTTCGCGGGACTTATGACGTTTT
>CAYTDJ010000014.1:0-15450 GCA_964436265.1 uncultured Chloracidobacterium sp.
CCACTGCTCTATCAGCTGGCGGATGCAACCCGCACAGATGCATTTCTCTTCAAACCCGAAGATGGGTACAGGCAGGCCGGCGGCGGTGGTTTTGGTGGAGGAGGAAACGCCACGGTCGGGCCCAATCCGCCAAACGGAGCGGTGATACATTACTGGTTGAAGACGAAGCCGAAAGAAGTGTCGCTTGAATTCCTGGATGCTAAGGGAATCGTAATTCGAAAATTCAGCGGCCGATCTCCTGCCAGTGGACAATCCGCACCGCAGCAGCAAGGCGGCGGATTTGGCGGCGGTGGCGGTGAACCTACTCTGCCTGCAGAAGCGGGTTTGAATCGGTTCGTCTGGAACCTGCGTCTGCCGAACGCGACCGGACTACCGGGCTTGATAATGTGGGGCGGCAGCCTCGCAGGGCCCAGGATCGTCCCGGGCAATTATCAGGTTAGGCTTAGTGTCGATGGGAAACCTGTTGGTACAGAGAGTTTCGTATTATCGAAAGACCCTAGACTCGGAACATCACTGGAGGATTTCCAAAAACAATTCGATTTTCTCTCAAAAGCAAATTCAAAGCTCTCAGAAACCCATTCGGCGATCCTTGAAATACGCGATCTCCGCAAACAGATCGAGGACCTTTCGGCAAAGCTTAAACCTGAGCAAAAAGATCTGAAGGATAAGGCGGCGGATATCGTAAAGAAGTTGACGGCCGTCGAAGAAGAGTTGATCCAGACGAAGATAAGGTCGTCACAGGACGCCTTAAATTTCCCGATCCGGCTTAATAATAAGCTGGCGGCGTTGAAGTCATCAGTTGACGGCGGAGATTATGCTCCCACGGCACAAGCGTACGATGTTTATACCGACCTGTCCGGCCGGATCGACGCGCAGTTGGCGGCTTTGGCAAAGATCAAATCAGAAGACATCGCCTCTTTCAATAAGGTCTATAATGAGAAGGGGTTGCCAGTAATAGTTACAAAAAGCAGGTAACGTAGGATACAGCGTACAGCAAAAATGGGGAAAGCCAAGGCCTTTCCCCATTTTTTGACCTCTCGATTTTCAGGCCTTATAAAGCTAAAAAGGTAATATCTCTATCCTATCAACCTGTCCATTCTTTATCCGTACGATCCAGATCACACCGTATTCTGAATCATCAAGATTCTTGAACAGGTCTTTCTTTCCCAGTGCGTTTGCAAGGCCGGGGATCGTGTTACTGTGTCCGGTTATAAGAAAACGCTTTGTCTTGCTTTTCATTATTGCTTCGATCAATTCGTTCGGCTTTCGGGCATCGTAAGTCTCGATCGTTTTCTTTCGTTTGTCGGCGAAGGGCCTGGCGGTGTCGCGGGTGCGCTTGAAATCTGTCGAATAGAACGCACCCGGTTCATACTTCCCGAGCACTTTTACGAGCCGTTCGGCCCTCTGTTTTCCTTCAGGAGAAAGTTCTGGGTCCGCGCTTGTCGAATCGGCTTTTTCAGCGTGTCGGACGAGAATTATCGTTTTTTTCTGCGCAAAAACTGAAACTGAAGCTGATAGAACTATGCAAAAGGCGATCGAGATCAAACCTAGACACTTCATAAAATTGACTCTTACTTACGATTTTCGATGAAAACTCTTCCAATATTACCCGCGTAGAAATAAAATACAAAAAAGGGCTTTTGATTAACTTAGACAACCGGGCGTTAACGACGTGACCGTTCATCGATTCGAACTGAATTCTGCAAAGAGAGACTTGCTGACCGAGATCCGCAAGGTCCTCGAAGGTGCCGGCTTCAACGAGCAAAACGTTCTTGAGTTGTTTGGAGAGAATAGAATTCCGAGTCTTCGAAAACGTCGATCGTCAAACGCCAAGTACCTGAGATCAACAAAACAGCGCGGCCCGCTTGAATCACTTGTCCGGCTATTCGTACTTGAGCAGACAATAAGTGCAAATGATTTTGAGTCGGCGATCGCTCCGATGAATGGAAACGATTGGGCCTCAGTCGGGCTTGTTCGATTTGTGGACGCCGGCGTAAGAGCGAATGTTGAACTCTGTCTTTATGGTTCCATGATCGCCGCAGCGGATTGGACCGGCGAGAATGAGAATGAGGTCATGGGTATCGCTCCAAGTTCGCGTGCATTGCTCCAAATGACGGTGCGTCGAGCGGGTGGTTCGGTATTCGATCTCGGGGCGGGCTGCGGAATCCAGTCGATCGCGGCCGCGAAACATAGCCGTTCGGTATTGGGTTCGGATGTGAATCCGAGGGCCGTACATTTTGCGAATTTCAACGCTCTTCTTAATCACAGTCCAAACATTGAATTCGCTTCGGCAGATCTTTTTGACGCGGTTCACGATCGAAAATTTGACTTGATCGTCTGCAATCCGCCCTTTGTGATCGGACCTCGGGTTTTGCATGCGCATACCTCAACAAGCGTGCCTGCAGACAGATTCTGCGAAGCAATAATTCGCCGCACACCTTCGTTTCTCAATAAAGGTGGTTTTGCCCAGTTCGTATGTAACTGGGCGCAGATCGGTGACCAATCTGCCGAAGAACGTGTTACAAACTGGCTGGCCGGCAACGGATGCGATTCATGGGTGCTGCACTCTCATTCCGAGTCAGCTGAGGACTATGCGATGGCACGGGCAGAGGAGAATGCATCGGGTCCCGACCATGTCGAATCTCTGAACAACGAATGGCTCGAGTATTTCGTAAAAGAGAACATCACCGGAGTGCATTTTGGCGTGATCACGATGCGGCGTTCGGACAAACGCAAACACTGGATGCGATTCGACGAATTGCCGGAAACGCATGGAGATTGCGGCGTGGCGATCGAACGCGATTTTCAGCTGCAGGATTTTTTGGAACAGCATTTGGCGGAACACGACCTGCTTTCACTTCCCCTGCTTGCCGCACCGGACATCGAGATCATCGAATCATCATCGGACCACAAACAGCAGGCTCGGTTGAGAAACGGGCTGATGTTCACGGCAAATATCAACCCTGATATCGCCGAGTTTCTAAGGAGCTGCGATGGCGTAATGCCGCCGTTGCTTCATGCCCGTGAAAAAGCAAAGGCAAAAGGAACTGACCTGCAGGCAATGATTCCCAGGTTTGAAGCCGTGGTAGGGCAAATGATCAAATACGGATTCCTAATTCCTATCGTTCTAAGCGGACAGCTCTAAACAAACATCTTTCCCGGATTGAGGATTCCCTTCGGATCAAAGACCTTCTTGATCCCTTTCATTATCTCCAGCGTTGGTCGGTCGACCGCATAGTGCATATATTGAGACTTTACGTATCCAATTCCGTGCTCGCCCGATATTGTTCCGCCTAGATCGACCGAAAGTTGAAACGTCTCGGAAACACATTCGCGAGCGCGGGATATCGCAACAGGATCTTCCCGATCGACTACGAAGTTGACGTGAATGTTTCCGTCGCCAGCGTGGCCGAAGTTCGCCACAAACGTGTTGTGCCTTTTCCCGATCTTCTCAATTTTCGCAACGAGTTCCGGAACCTTTGACCGCGGCACAACAACGTCCTCGTTGATCTTTAGAGTGCCATATTTCATTAGGCTCGGTGAGATAGCACGGCGAACGTCCCAGAGTTTGTCTTCCTCTTCTTTTGATCGCGCGCGGATAACGTCGAAACCGCCATTTTCGCTGATGATCCGTTCGATCGTTTCGGCATTTCGCTCGACTTCTTGCTTCGAGCCATCAACCGCCACCAGCAGGATCGCTTCAGCCTCTTTCGACAGCCCGAACGCAAAGTTCTCTTCAACCGCTGCAACACAAAATTTGTCGATGACTTCCATCGCCATCGGCAGCAATCCTTCCGGCGTGAATTTTGTCAGGACTTTGCAAGCTGCCTCCATCGACGTAAAGTTTGCGCGAACGGTCGACGTCGCTTCGGGCATAGGAAGGAGTTTCAGGGTTGCCTCGGTGATGATCCCGAGCATGCCTTCGCTTCCGCACATCAAGCCCGTAAGGTCAAAGCCGACCACATTCTTGACCGTCTTTCCGCCCGTCCGGATGATATTTCCGTTGGCGGTGACGACCTCAAGCCCAAGAACGTGATGTTTGGTTACGCCATATTTCGGCGTTCGCATGCCCCCGGCGTTCTCCGCGATATTTCCTCCAATGAACGAATCCTTGTAGCTCGCAGGATCGGGGGCGAACATCAGGCCTTTTTCTGCAACGGCTTGCTGCACTTCGAACGTCGTTAAACCGGGCTGGCACACGCAATAAAGATCATCCGCGTTTATCTCGATGATCTTCTTCATTCGGTCGGTACCGATTACGATCCCGCCGTCGACCGGCACTGCTCCGCCTGTATAACCAACACCGCCGCCGCGAGCCGTGACGGGGAATACGACCTCGTTCGCAAGTTTTAATATCTCGACCATTTCCGCGGTGGTTTCGGGAAACACGACCGCTTCTGGAGGAAACTTTTCTTTGACGGCATCGGCTCCGTATGGTTCTACGCGTTCTGGGTCGACCAAAACGTTGTCGGAACCGACGATTGTCCTCAGTGCATCAAGGACTTCGGGGTTCGATGCGGCAGTGGTAGCCCGGCCGCCGGAATTGAAGTGGATGGACTCAAACATTTCCTTTTACTGACAATCGTATCAGAAATACCAAAATCTCAGTACTTTTGTTACACTCTCAGGAACTCTTCGAAAACGTTGCGATTTCGCCGTCAGGCGAAGTTTCTCAAGCAAAACCAAAATATGAAACTGCCTAAGATCTCTTTGACTTGGAAGATAATGATCGGCCTTGTGCTGGGAATTTTTCTCGGCTGGCTGATCCGGGAGATAGACCTTAAATCCGCCGACCACCATGTCTTCGGTATTGCGACCCAGGACCTGCTAGCGTTTATACGGTCGCTCTCGACCCTTTTCCTTAATTTGATCAAATCGATCATCGCTCCATTGATATTCGCGACGCTCGTTGTCGGCATATCAGGAACAGGAGATATCAAACAGGTAGGTCGGATCGGCGCAAAATCGCTTTTGTATTTTGAGGTCGTAACTACCCTGGCACTGTTTATCGGCCTCATTGCTGTGAACATCACACGGCCTGGCGACGGCGTTTCGCTGGCAGGTATCCAACGCGGTGACGATAAAGCTGTACTCGCAAAGCGTGCCCAGGATTATTCAAAGGAGGCAAACGAGGCCTTTGCAAAGGCCGAGAGTCTTAGAACACAGGCCGCGACCGACCCGGCAGTTCGAGCCGAAGCTGAGACTCAGGCTGGCATCGCCGTTCAGAAAGCGGCCGCTGCTGCCGATGCAGCCTCGAAAGGATTGACTGCACCGGAACCGCCCGCAAAACCACAGTCATTTGGAGATATCATTGCCCACCTTTCGCCGACGTCTATTATTAAGGCAATGGCCGAAGGTGATGTGCTACAGATCGTGATCTTTTCGGTGATCTTCGCTCTCGCCGTGACGGGAATTGGGCCAAAAGCGCAGGCGGTAGTCGATTGGTGTCAGTCGCTTGCCGACATAATGTTTCGTTTTACGGAATATGTCATGAAGTTTGCCCCGGTCGGTGTCGGAGCTGCCATGGCATACACGATCGCACACAATGAGCAGGGCCTTGGTGTGCTCAAGAATCTTGGTGCCCTTGTACTGACGCTTTACGGCGCGCTCATAGTTTTTGCAACGGTCGTTTTGCTGCCAATTGCCCTGATCTTCAAAGTGCCGTTGAAGGATTTCTTCAATGCGGTCAAAACGCCTGCCTCGATCGCCTTTGCCACGACATCCAGCGAATCTGCGTTGCCAAAGGCAATGGAGAACCTGGCTCGCTTGGGAGTTCCGCGAAGGATCGTCGGCTTTGTGCTGCCGACCGGTTATAGCTTCAATTTGGACGGAACTACCCTTTACCTCGCATTAGCTTCGATCTTTGTCGCTCAGGCGGCAGGTGTACAGCTGTCGTGGACGCAGCAGCTTTTGATGCTTGCGACTCTGATGCTCACGTCGAAGGGTGTTGCGGGCGTACCTCGCGCTTCACTTGTGATCCTTTTGGGAACGCTTGCTTCCTTTAACCTTCCCGTCGAAGGCGTGATACTCATTCTTGGCGTTGATGAGTTGATGGACATGGCCCGAACGGCGATCAATGTTATCGGCAATTGCCTTGCAACCGTAGTGATCGCAAAATGGGAAAACGCATTCCGGAACGAAGAATGGGAACGCGAAGAAGCCGAACTCGAGGAAGTAACGGGTCCGGAGGCGGAAGCCGCTATCTAGCAGGAAGTTTGCCCAATGTTTCCTATCGGGGACGACAATTCGGAGATCACGATCATTCCGGTGGTCAATTACGCGTTCATCGGGCTGAACATTCTTGTGTTCGTACTGCTTCAAGGCCTGGGAAACAATGACGCGTTTTCGTATGCTTTCTCGCTGGTTCCGCAGGAGATAACAAAGGGCATCGACATTCAGGGCTTGGTTCCAGTTACGACGGAATCCGGACGTGTCATAGGTGAGATTCGGCATTACTCAACACCTTTGCCGGTTTACTTCAATTTCCTGACCTCGATGTTCATGCATGGAAGCCTAGTGCATATCTTCGGCAATATGCTGTTTCTGTTTATTTTTGGGGACAACCTTGAAAACCTGCTTGGCCACATTCGCTTTGCGGTCTTTTATATTATCTGCGGGATCATGGCCGCCCTCGCTCAAGTGGTAATGGATCCGAATTCAACAGTACCGATGTTAGGCGCTTCCGGTGCGATCTCAGGCGTATTGGGAGGTTATCTCGTCTTATTTCCGCAAAGGCAGGTCAGAGCGATCGTATTTAACTTCCTAACCACAGTTCCTGCCTTCGTCGCACTCGGAATTTGGATCGGTTATCAGATCCTTCTCAGTTTTCTGACTCCGGAAGGCCAGGGTGGTGTAGCATATGCGGCACATATCGGCGGCTTCGTTGCCGGAGTCGCGCTGATCAAGATTTTCGCGATCGGGCGACGGGTTTGACTCACTTCCTCGGATCATGTCATTTCAATGCCGTATTTGCGGGAATTCCCAGAAGAACACAAATCATCGCGCTCGTGAGATGATGTTCGGCACCCGCGAACAGTTTGATTACGTAGAATGTGGAAATTGCGGGACGTTACAGATCGCCGTGATCCCCGACCTCACAAAGTACTATCCGAAAGACTATTATTCATTCGAGACCCGCAGCCCAAACGGCCCTAGAGAAAAACTCTCGCGAAGGCTCCTGTCCGCCCATATAAAAATTCGAAACAACCCGATGAATCGACGCCTTTCGGGAATCGCTTCAGCAGTAAAGAAGCGACTGGAACGAATGGACTTTGATTCACGCGTACTCGATCTTGGATCGGGCGCTTTGAGTTTGATCCGATCGGGTGTCGGGACGGGATCAAGGATATTGGATGTCGGCTGTGGCAGCGGCGCACTCCTAGCAACACTTGAGACCCTTGGTTTCAGCTCACTATCGGGGATTGATGCGTACATAGAATGCGATCGGAGGCTTCGGGGAGGATCGAGGATATCAAAAGCGAACCTGGATCAGTTAGACGAAAAGTTTGACCTGATAATGTTTCATCATTCGTTCGAACATATGCCTGATCCAATTGGTGTATTGAGATCAGCGAATGATCGATTGAATACGAACGGCATTTGCCTAGTGCGAATACCGTTGATAAATCAGGCTTGGGAAAACTATGGCGTTAACTGGGTCGGACTGGATCCGCCGAGACATTTGTATCTTTTCCGTGAATCTAGCTTTCGAATGATCGCGGAAAAGGCCGGCTTCGAAGTCGAAAACGTAATTTACGACTCGACTAGTTTTCAATTTTCGGGCAGTGAAAGGTATTCTCAAGACATTCCTCTGTTTGGCAGCGTTTTGGATAAAGATCTTTTTACGGCAAAACAGATCAAGGAATGGAGGCGAGCGGCGGCCGAGCTAAACGCGGAACATAAAGGAGATCAGGCTGCGTTCTACCTAAGACGTAAATAGTTGGTTATTGGAAAATGTGCAACATAGCTTGTCTCGATTTTGGCAGGAAAAATCTGACCAAGGACGAGGTAAAAGGAAAGCGGGTAATAGAGATCGGCGCGGTGGACATAAACGGGTCGCTTCGGCCGCACGTCGAATCGCTTGAACCGGAGAAATATGTAGGTGTCGACCTTGAAGCCGGTCCCGGCGTCGATGAGATCTGCAATGTGTACGACCTTGTCGATCGATTTGGACCTGAGAGCTTCGACGTGGCCATCTCTAGCGAGATGATCGAACATGTTCACGATTGGCGTAGGGCATTTTCTCAGATCAAAAAGATCTTGAAACCCGGCGGTGTCGTTCTGATCACAACCCGATCGATCGGCTTTCCATATCACGATTATCCGTTCGATTACTGGCGATATGAGATCGATGATATGAAAGCGATCTTTTCTGACATGGAGATCATTGCCTTAGAAACTGACGATCAGGCGCCGGGAGTGTTGGTGAAGGCGAGAAAGCCATCAGAATCATTTGAAGAAAAAGACCTTTCAGAACACGCCCTGTATTCGATGGTGACACTTCAGCGTTCAAGATCCATTGAATTCACCAGACTTGAATATATGCGTTTGCGTCTTCGTAACTCGTTTGTCGTACGTAAGTTCGATGCTGCAAGTAATAAACTTTTCGGGCGCTCTTAGCGTATGGGGAACGATAGACTGTCACTTAAAAACCTGGCCCGAAAATTCCTGCCCCGACGGATCTATGCTCCACTGCGCGTTTTCGCCGATCCTGAACTTTTTGCCGATATAGAGTTTGCGACCTACAACCAGGACCGCCTGCTGACACAGAATAATTGTGATTTCATCCGAGACAAACGATTCGCGTTAGCCTATAGCAAAGGCGAAGCGACCGACTCATGGTGGAATGTTCCGATACATTGGCGAATTCACGTCATGTTCTGGGCGGCGACAAGAGCTCTCGGTTTAGAGGGTGATTTTGTGGAATGCGGTGTGAATCGCGGCGGTTTTTCAAGAGCAATAATGGAGTATATCGGTTTCCGGGAATTGAAGGGCCGTAAATATTATCTCCTTGATACGTTTAATGGTCTCGTCGACGAGCTGATCTCCGAAGAAGAGAGAAAAAACGGCATAAGGGCTGGACAGTACGATGAATGTTTCGATGATGTCAAAGAAACATTTAAGGACTTCGATAATGTGGTTCTCATTCGCGGCATAGTTCCCGACACGCTTCCGATGGTCAATGCGGAAAAGGTCTGCTATCTTTCGCTCGATATGAATTGCGCGAAGCCTGAAATAGAGGCCGTCGAGTATTTCTGGGACAAGCTAGTTAGCGGAGCGGCGGTGATCATGGACGATTACGGATTTACAGAGTACGCGATCCAGAAGCGTGAATACGATCGTTTTGCCGAACGTAAAGGCGTACCGATACTCTCTCTTCCGACCGGACAAGGACTGATGATAAAGCCGTGAACGATGGCCGAAACACGTCTATCAAGACTCTTAAGTAAAGAGTTCTCGCTTAAGTCGAACATTCTGGCAAACTTTGCAGGCAACGGCTTAGTGGCCATCGTCTCGATCATTGCGTTGCCGTTTTACCTGCCGCTGATCGGTATAGAGGCCTATGGCCTGATCGGTTTCTTTGCTGCGTTCCAGGCAATACTTTCAGTCTTAGATCTTGGCCTCGGGGTAACAGTTACCAAAGAACTCGCCGTTCGTTCAGCGATCAGTGGCGACAGTTCAGGGCCGCGCGACCTTGTTAGGACGTCTGAAGCGATCTACTGGGGAATGGCGATAGTCATCGGATCGCTCGGGTTGGCATTTGCACCTCAGCTTGTTCGATTCGTTAATCCTGAAAACCTTACCCCTGAAACGCTTCGCGACTGTTTTCTGTTGATGAGCTTTTCGCTCGCGTTACAATTCCCGATGGGCCTTTACAGCAGCGGCCTGTACGGTTTGCAGCGACAGGCGGCAGTCAGCGTTATTGGCGTATTATTCGCCTTGATACGCAACTTTGGAGTGTTGGCCGTCTTGCTGTGGGTTTCCTCGACTCCGCGAGCATTCTTCGGCTGGCAAGTTCTGGTTTCTGCGACACATACGATGACACTTGCAACGGTTTTATGGACAGCCCTTCCGGCGTCAAACCGAAGGGCTCAGTTCAATAAGGACGTTCTCAAAGAGTCGTGGCGGTTTACAGCCGGCATAGGAGCGATATCGATCGTTTCCGTACTTGTCACACAGGTCGATAAGGTGGTTCTCGCACGGATACTTCCTCTTGACGCATTCGGTTATTATTCCATCGCCGCTGTCATTTCAGGTGGATTACAGCGACTGGTCCAGCCTGTCTTCCAAGCATACTTTCCCAAACTCTCGCAGTTGACAGCGATGTCTGAGACCTTGCCGTTAAGAGACGCCTATCATAAGGGTTGCCAGTTAATGGCGGTCATCGTGATGCCAATATCCGCCGTTCTCATATTCTTTTCACGCGAGATCGTGTCCCTTTGGCAGCGGAACGATGAGACGGTCGCCAACACCTATGTCCTGGTAAGCATTTTGGTGGCCGGCAGCGCACTCAATAGCCTGATATTCATACCCTACGCATTACAGCTGGCAAGTGGCTGGACAAAACTTCATCTCTTCGCGGTTTCGTCGGCCGTCATAGTTGCGGTTCCGTTGACCGTCGTTTTTGGTTTAACCTATGGTTCTATCGGTGCGGCGTCTGTTTGGATAGTGGTAAACGCAGGATTTGTGTTCTTTAACATACCCATAATGCACCGACGACTGCTGCAGGGCGAAATGTGGCGCTGGTATTTTGACGACGTATTGAAACCCGTGTTAGCGGCTTTCTTGGTCGCAGGTGCGGCGAGACTAGTATTTATTGACACCGCATCTCAGACGCTCATAACGCTGCAGGTCTCCGTCATTCTGTGTTTGGCTTTCATTTCAGCTGCTGCCGCAGCTGGAAGAATAAGAAACTGGACTCTGAGCAAGCTCGGAATGGCCTATTGAAGAGGGTTTAGTGAACGAAAGTTTGATCAAATCGATTGCAGCCTGCCCCGCGTGCAAAGGAAGCCTTGAGGTCGGTCCACAGCTCACTTGTGCACCATGCGGCCTTGAATTTCCGGTCGTTGACGGTATCCCGATCCTTATCGATGAGGCAAATAGCATATTCTCGATCGAAGATTTTAAACAGGGACGCCCGACCACATATGGCTCACCTTTGAAGGGCTGGAAACGGCTTGTAAGCAAGTTTATTCCGTCGATCAACCTCAACCTTGGCTCTGACCAAAACTACAAGAACTTTTTCGAGAGGCTTCGTGCTAAACGCTCACGGCCTCGGGTACTGATTCTGGGCGGAGCGATCGAGGGGCAGGGCCTTGATCTGGAGCCGATCGCCGACCAATTCGAATTCGTTGAAACCGACGTTTCTTTTGGCCCTAGGACAGGGATCATATGCGACGCACATGATCTACCGTTCAAAAATGAATCGTTTGACGGCGTGATCGCACAAGCAGTTCTCGAACACGTGCTTGACCCATTTCGATGTGTCGAAGAGATGGAGAGAGTGCTTGTCAATAACGGACTCGTTTATGCCGAAACACCGTTTATGCAGCAGGTTCATATGGGCCGGTTCGATTTTCTTCGATTTTCGCATTTAGGCCATAGGCGGCTTTTTCGACGGTTCTCTGAGGTCTCTAGCGGTGCAATAGGCGGCCCCGCGATGACGCTAGCATGGACATATTCCTATTTCCTACGAGGACTGTTCGTCAACAAGACGCTGCAAAAGGCGGCGTTTGCTTTCGGAAACCTGACGTCATTCTATTTGAAATATTTGGATCCGCTTTTAAAGGAGCGGCCCGGAACTTATGATTCGGCATCGGCCTACTATTTTATGGGGACCAAGGACGGCAAGACGCTTGACGATCGTGAATTGATAATGAATTACAAGGGGACGTTTTAGATATTTAACTTCACCGATCTTCGCCGTGCGCGGGAAAGTTTTGTCCTTCGCTTGAATCTGTATACCGAATCCGGCATTGCAATGCGAAGACGCATCTTCAATCTGCTTATCAATGGAAATGATTCCCCGGTTTGGCGAAGCAATTCGGCCGCTTCGGTCTTATGTCCGGTTCGAGCCAGCGTAGCGATAGACTCAAATTTTACTCGCTCTCTTATTCTCGTAATTTTCTCTTGGCTGAGTTCAAGTTGATCGGCCAGCCGCTCCTGTGCTTTAAGCCATTCTTCCATCATCAGCGGAGAATCGGCGCTTGTGTTTGAGCCATGCAGTCGCCATGCAGACAACATCGGCTGTCCTAATGCGAACTCGCCTTTCATACTTAACCTGAGATAAAGGTCATAGTCCTCAAGGATCGCGTCTTCGTGCCACGGATCGTCAATAAGTGCCGATCGCCGATAAACAACCGAAGCGCTCGTCGGTATAACCGGCACAAGGAGCATTTCAGTAGCCTTTCCGTCAACATAATCGCTCCAAGAATCAGTGCGGTCAAAGATATAGTTCTCGTCGTCAATGATAAACGCATGACCATAAGCGAGCACCGCGTCCTGCCTCCGGTCTAATAATGCGGTTCTGCTCTCTAAAAAGTTTGGAAGCCACACATCGTCCGAGCTGATGTAGGCAAAATAGTCTTCCGTGGCCTCGGAAAGCCCTTCATTCAGCGTCCGACAAAGTCCTCGGTTCTCTCGCACAAGCAATTCCGAATCAAAGGGACAGTCTTTCAATGTTCGTTCGATCAAGGCGGGCGAATTATCCCTTGACCCATCGTCGATAACAAGCAGCTTTTTTGGATGGAGTGTCTGAGCAAAGATCGAACGCAGCGTCTGTTCAACGAATGCCTCATGGTTGTACGACGGCACAAAGGCGAATACCTCTGGTCGTGTCGGGTCTTTCGGTGCGTCTGCATTCATCACTCAAATGAAATAGAATCATATTTGTTTACGAATGTCATCGGACATCCGACGTGACTCTATGCGCGTATTGCACATTTTAGATTCATTGAATCGAGGTGGAGCAGAGACACAGGCATTGGACGTCTGTCGAAACGCCGCGCGTTTCGGCATCGAGTTATCAGTATTCGCGTGCGGAGGTGATGGTCTGGAGGACGAATTCCGAAGTACCGACGTCCGGTTTTTCCGATTGAACCGGAAACTGCCGATCGATCTGAATGTTGTTAGAAAGCTGAGGTCGTACATCAGGGGAAACAAGATTGAGGTGGTCCACGGCTACCAAGCTGTTGACGGATTGCACGCGTACCTCGCGACCCGAGGACTTCGGGGCGTTAAGACGGTATTGAGTTTCCAGGGCGGCTACGTGCCGGATATCAAAAACAAGTGGACGCTAAATTTTTTGATCCCGAGGATGGACGCTAACATCGCGGTCAGCAAGGGACTTTTGAAGGAACTCTCGGAGGTCTCCGGACTGAAGACCGCCGGAGAATTCACGGTCATTTATAATGGGGCCGATCCGGGCAGATTAGAACCAACGGGCCATTTGGTGCGAGAAGAACTTTGCATCCCGAAGAGTTCGCTTGTGGTCGGCATGATCGCTAATTTTTATCGCGATCCACGAAAGGACCAGTTGACGGTCGTAAAAGCCCTTCCGCGGATCTTTGCGGAGTTTCCCGATGCACATTGCCTGTTTGCGGGGATGGTCGAATCTGGAGCCGAACCTAAATTTGAAGAATGCAGAAGGTTTTGCATAGAAAGTGGATTCGACGATAGGGTGCACTTTCTCGGCGGCAGGAATGATGTGCCGGACGTGCTTGCATCAATCGACGTCTTCATCTTCTCTTCTCTGCAGGAGGGTCTGCCGGTAGCGCTTACGGAGGCGATGCTTGCAAAGGTACCGGCGATTGTTTCCGATATAGGTCCGCATCTTGAGGCTACAGACAACGGGAAATTTGCGGTTGTTTTTAGAACACAAGATGCTGAGGACCTCGCTGAAAAAACTCTTTCGTTAATGAAAGATGAGAAGGGGCGGACCGAGCTTGCTGAAAAAGCCCATAAATACGCTTTGGCAAACTTCAGCATTGACGCTCATATCTTTAGGCTGAAAGAACTGTACGAGAGGCTAATTAGAGTTTGAAGATCCTTGTTGGAATGCCTGCGCCTGATTCGTGGGGCGGCCCTATTGCCAGCGAACCGCCGTTCGTTGAAGCTTTGCGATCGCTTGGCCACGAAGTGACGACCGCTGTATATGTTTATGGAGATAAGGACAGGCCGACGCCGTTTTTTGCGAGGGTCATCCGCGTACTTAAGACTGCATTTCGTTTTCGAAGGCTTTTCAAAAAAGATCATTTTGATCTGATACACCTAAACACTGCATTTGACCTAAAGACGATCCTCAGAGATTCGATAAGTATCTTCATAATGCGACCTAAAGGCCAGGTTGTATTTCTAAAACTCCACGGATCCGAAGCGGAAAAATTTGAGGACGCATCGTTCCTGACAAAACGGCTGATCAGATTCCTTCAGAAAAATGTGGACGCCTTCGGCTATCACACACAAGACGAGTTAAATGCGTTTATCCGCTTGGGTTTCGACAAAGATAGATTCTACCCGGTAAAAAATGCCGTTACGATCCAGGAGTCTTTGCCGAATAGTGTTTTACGAAACCAGAAGAGTTCTGACGAAGTATTTGAGATACTTTTTGTTTCCCGTTTTATCCCGGCAAAAGGTCTTATTGAAACGATAGAGGCGTGTGAGCAGCTTCGACGGCGGGGAATTAGGTTTCGCCTGACTTGCGTCGGCGACGGGCCTTCCCGAAGAGAGGCTGACGACACGGTCGGAAGACTAGCGCTTGGACGTGTCGTGACCTTTACCGGGCACATAAGTGAAGACGAAGTCACAGAGCGTTTTATTCACTCGGATGTCTTTGTGTTTCCGACGTCTCACATCGAGGGGTTTCCCAATGTGCTTTTTAAGGCGGTCGCCGCGGGTCTGCCGATTGTCACAACAAAAATACGCGCGGCAAAGGACTATCTTTCCGAACCGACCAACTGCTTGTTTTGTAGTACCGACGCAGAAAACATTGCGGATCGGCTCGCTGGCCTAATAGGTGATCAGTCGCTGCGCGCAGCAATGAGCCGGAACAATCTCGAATTTGGAAAACAACTGACACCCGTTACGATCGCTCAGGAATTTGTTGAGATCTACGAACAGCTTCTCGAAAAAAGCGGTTCATCCCGTCATTGAACTCAGAGGCCGCTTCCCGAAGGCTTTCCGGTCAGTAGCCTGTTCAAGAATTCCCGATCGTCCCAGCGTGATAGCCGCCCCTGCCTTACGATAACGAGATCCAATGACGGAATTATATAGAGCCTTTGATTTGCCGCTCCCGCCGCCATAAACAGATCTGAGGCGACGTCCTTACCAAGTCCGTGCTTGCTCATAGTCGTCGTACCCGTTTCGTCATCGCCCAGAAGCTCGCGTAATCTTACTTGCGTCTCGGCGACGTCCGCTTTACCGCTGTTCGATCGGTTGAGCCAAAACGTAATT
>CAYTDJ010000015.1:0-8070 GCA_964436265.1 uncultured Chloracidobacterium sp.
CTTCCTGACCGAAAAAATGCACGTTTTCTTGGCGACCGGACTCACTAATGTCGGGCAGAAACTGGAGGCCGACGAACTACTTACAGTGGAACGCCACTCTTTTGACGAATTAAAGAATATGATCCGAAACGGCGAAATAACCGATGCAAAAACAATGCTTGGAGTAATGCTGGCCGAGGAGCGATTGGGAACGAGATCAACCTAACGCAGATTGCATGGATTCCGCGGGTCATCACCCGGGATAGTAGAAGGATCAAAGGTTCCTCCCGAAATGACCTTTGAACTGATCTCCGGTTGGCCGTTTTTTACCGTGCGGACACTTGCGATCACCAGGTTTCCGGTCGAACCATCCGGGGTAAATCCGGGCCGCCAGGCTCCGAGTTCTGCCGCAGCGGCATATTCCTCAGTATCCGAAAAGATCGTATCGAGAAATCCGGAACATTCGTAGAAGATCGTGCGGCTCGTAAAACGCGGCAAATTCCGACCGAGATATTCCTTTACCGCCGTCGATAACTCTTCAGAAACGGCGACCTCAGAGCCAAATGGCGTGCGCCCCGCATATGCGACGCCCAGAACGACGAGGGCCAGTAGAACCAACGCGATCAATGCCGGAAATACCGGAAATCGACCGCCGCCAACTTCAATTCTCGAATCATCGCGTGACACAGCAGTTATTTAATAGATTTTATCATCGCGGTCAATCTCAATTTCCTATGAGCCCGATGCTCGGGGGTAAAGCGGCAACTTTCGCCGAAAACCTTGTATCTGACTTGACCTTAACGTGTGATTTCGATACTCTGTGAGTTCGCTTTTTGCGAAGAATCGGTATCAGTGTAGGTAGATATGAGTACTTATTTTCCGAGCGGTAAAGGATTGGCCGATGGCCGCAAGTGGTTCGTGGTAGATGCTGAGGGCAAGACCGTGGGCCGTTTGGCAACAGAAGTTGCTCGCATTATCTCGGGCAAGAACAACCCGGCATGGACGCCTTTTATGGATATGGGCGACCATTGCGTCGTAATAAATGCGAGCAAGGCGATCTTTAAGGGAACGAAAACGGACCAGAAGATCTACTATCGCCACACTCTTTATCCGGGCGGCCTTCGCGAAACAAGCGTGAAGGAAATGTTCGAAAAGAAACCCGAAAAGGTCATCGAACTCGCAGTTAAAGGCATGCTGCCGAAAACGAAACTCGGCAAGGCAATGGCAAAGAAATTGAAGGTTTATGCAGGCGCAGACCACCGCCACACTGCTCAAAAGCCTGAAGCGATCACGATCGAAACTAAATAGTATATGGCAGACATTCAGTATTACGGCACTGGCCGCAGAAAAACCTCGACTGCACGCGTCTATCTTCGCCCGGGTTCGGGCGCGATCATCGTCAATAAGCGTGCTTTCGAAACCTATTTTCCTAATCAGGCACTGCAGATGATCATCCGCCAGCCGTTGAATTTGACGGAAACTACCGGCAAATTCGACATTTTGGTAAATGTTGACGGCGGCGGTTCGGCAGGACAGGCCGGAGCGGTTCGCCACGGAATTACGCGTGCACTTATGGAATACAACGCCGACCTTCGCCCGACGCTGAAGAAAGCCGGGCTGGTCACGCGCGACCCGCGTCAGAAAGAACGTAAGAAATACGGCCAGAAAGGTGCTCGTAAGCGG
The DNA here is from genome assembly GCA_964436265.1 of uncultured Chloracidobacterium sp. Classification (GTDB taxonomy): domain Bacteria; phylum Acidobacteriota; class Blastocatellia; order Pyrinomonadales; family Pyrinomonadaceae; genus OLB17. Next base: position 1,663 of record CAYTDJ010000015.1, read on the forward strand.
TTCCAGTTCTCGAAACGATAATTGGTTTAGAGTGCGCGATCTACCGCGTATTTTACGAGGTAAAGCTCGCACCCTGAACATAATCCATCGCCGAAACTCCTTGGTTTATCAATAAGTTTTCGGCGAGTACAAAAACCAGAAAATTAGGAGATATAAAGTTTTGGCAACAGTTACGATGAAAGAACTCCTCGAAGCAGGAGTTCACTTTGGACACCAGGTCCGCCGTTGGAACCCGAAGATGAAAGAATACATCTTTGGCGAACGCAACGGCATATACATCATTGACCTACAAAAGACCCAGAAGTTGTTCCGTGATGCACTCGCATATGTTCAGGAATCGCTGACCGAACGTCCCAACCAAAAGGTTCTTTTTGTCGGCACCAAGCGACAGGCTCAAGACGCTATCAAAGAAGAAGCCGAACGCGCGGGACAATTCTACGTCAACAATAGATGGCTCGGCGGCCTTTTGACTAACTATCAGACGGTCCAAAAGTCGATCGCAAAGCTGAAAGAGATCGAGGCGATGCGTGAAGACGGCCGTTTCGAAATGCTCACGAAAAAAGAGCGCCTTAAGCTCGATCGTGCACACGAAGGCCTGATGAAGAACCTCGCCGGTATCAAGGATATGGGCGGAGCCCCGGACATGCTCTTTATCATCGACGTCCGAAAGGAAGACATCGCTGTTAAAGAGGCAAATCGTCTTGGCATCCCGATCGTTGCGGTCGTTGACACGAACTGCTCGCCGGAAGGCATTGACCACGTCATCCCCGGCAACGATGATGCTCTCCGTGCGATCCGTCTTTTTGCCTCCCGTATCGCGGATGCGATCCTGGAAGGTAAACAGATAGGAACGGAAGGCGGCACGGCCGTTGTACCGACCGAGGAAACAGTCGAGGCAGAAGATCAGATCGACATCGCCGCAACGCTTGCGAAGGCCGGTATCACTGATCCGGATGAGGAAGACGGCGGTATCGAGATCGAAGAGGAAGAAGAAGCTGTTAGTGCTGAGACCGACGCGGCCGCAGAAACTGCGGCGGAGGAACCACCGGCCGCCGCGGAACCGGATGCTGCAACGGCCGAAGAAAGCAGCGAAGCCTCAGCGAGCTAGTAACATTTTCAATAGTTTTTGAAAGCGTGGCTTTTTCCGGTATCGGCAAATTGGCTACGCTTTTTTACAAAGGTACAACAAACTTCAGTTTGTTGAGTGGATTACTAATATCGGCAAACTGAAGTTTGTCGGACATCGGAGCAATAAAATGGCAGAGATCACAGCAAGTGCGGTAAAAGCCCTGCGCGAAAAGTCAGGCGCGGGAATGATTGATGTAAAGAACGCCTTAGTCGAGGCCAACGGCGATGAGAACGCGGCCATGGAGATCCTTCGAAAGAAGGGCATGGCGACTGCGGGCAAAAAAGCGGGCCGGGTAACGGCAGAAGGCGCGGTAGGCTCTTACATCCATATGGGCGGCAAGGTAGGCGTGATGGTCGAAGTGAACTGCGAAAGCGATTTTGTTTCGCGCGGCGAAGAATTTCAGCAGTTGGTAAAGGACGTCGCTATGCATATCGCGGCATCGGACCCGAGATATACCAATCGCGAGGAGGTTCCGGCAGATGTTCTTGAAAAGGAACGTGAGATCATGCGCGAACAGCTTAAGAACGATCCTAAGAATGCGAACAAGCCGGAAGACGTTCTCAATAAGATCATCGAAGGCCGCCTGAACAAGTTTTATGAGGAAAATGTTCTGGTCGATCAGCCATTTGTAAAAGATCCGTCGAAGACCATTGGCGAACTTGTTGCAGAAAAGATCGGTTCGATCAAAGAGAACATCACGATCCGTCGTTTCACCCGCTACAAAATGGGCGAAGGCATCGAAAAGAAACAGGACGACTTCGCTGCAGAAGTGGCATCGATGGTCGGGTAATTTTGTGATAGCGCGGTGTTCGGCGAGAATGAGATTTCTGCAACTCGCCGAACTCGGCCAACTCGGTAAACAAAAATGGACCCGGTTTTCAAACGCATCCTGCTAAAGCTTTCTGGCGAGGCCCTTATGGGCTCGCAGAGCTACGGCATTGACACGGCAATCGCCGAATCAGTGGCTCGCGAGATCAAGGCCGTTCACGATCTGGGCGTCGAGGTTGCGATCGTGGTCGGCGGAGGCAACATCTTCCGCGGCGTTTCGGAGTCAGCCGGAAATATGGATCGTGCCGCGGCTGACTATATCGGAATGCTGGCTACGGTAATGAATGCCGTTGTGCTGCAGGACGCACTCGAACAGTTAGATGTTTATACGCGGGTCATGTCCGCGATAGACATACCGCAGCTTGCAGAGCCATTTATCCGTCGACGAGCGGTCCGTCACCTTGAGAAGAAACGTGTCGTTATATTTGCGGCGGGAACCGGCAATCCATACTTCACCACGGATTCAGCTGCTGCTTTGCGGGCATTGGAGATCGAAGCAGAAGTGATCTTCAAAGCTACAAAGGTAGATGGCATTTACTCGGCGGACCCTGTAAAACAGCCGGACGCGACGCGGTTTGAGAAGATATCTTATCAGGAAGTACTAGAAAAGCAGCTAAAGGTCATGGATACCTCCGCGATCTCGCTATGTATGGACAATGACCTTCCGATAATGGTCTTCAATATGAAGGTTCCGGGAAACATAATAAAGGCGGTTTCGGGTGATCTGAGTATCGGCACGCTGGTTACCGTTGGCGATTCTGCAGCTTCCGGCTCCTAGTTCATTTTATTCTACATTCGACCTAGTGATCGGTCGTAATTACGGAAACGATGAGTGTACAAGACGTAATCAAAGACACAAAACCCAAAATGGAAGCGGTCATCGAGGATTTTAAGCGAAAGCTCTCGAATGTTCGCACCGGACGAGCGACCGTCGGTTTACTGGATGCGGTCCACGTTGACTATTACGGAACCTCTACTCCGCTGCAGCAAATGGCGTCGGTCGCTGTGCCGGAACCGCAGTTGATCACCGTCCAGCCGTGGGACATTTCACAGTTGGGCGCAGTCGAAAAGGCGATCATCGCGGCGAACCTTGGCCTGAATCCCTCGAATGATGGAAAGTTGATACGGCTGCCTGTTCCCCCGCTTAACGAAGAACGTCGTAAGCAGCTGGCAAAACAGGTCCACGAGATCGCCGAAGACCATCGTGTTGCCGTTCGCAATGTCCGCCATGCTTCGAATGATTCTCTGAAAAAACTGCTGAAAGACAAGCTCGTCTCAGAGGACGATGAACGCAGCGGCCTTGAAGAGGTGCAGAAGCTCACGAACTCTTTCATCACAAAACTCGACGAACTCGCAAAGAACAAAGAGCATGAAATAATGAGCGTTTAGGGCAATTTTTAGCCTGTAGATACTCAAAGCCCGCCTCCGTTTTCACGGCAGCGGGCTTACTTTTGCTAAAAGAGTATTTACTTCTTTTCCTGTTCCTTGGCTTTTTGTTCAGCCTTGAATTTGTCGAACTGGGTCTTGAACTCTTTACAGGTCTTAGCAAGTTCAGCCGTATCCTGCTTATTCTTTTCAACACTCTCACGGATCCCGTCCTTGATCCGGTTCAAGACGGTCGCTTTGATCGCCTTCGTCACAAAATCGTCGTCGGGGTTGTTCATCTCAGCGGTTATCGCGTCCATGACTTCGTCACATTCCGGAACTCCGATCTTCGATTCGCCGACCGCTGTATCAACGGCCTTGTCGGTCAATGTCTTGTCCTTTTGCGAACTGTTTGAAGATTCGGACGATTTTGATCCGCCAAACGGATTCAGCGAACATCCAAGAACGGCGAACGTGAGAGCCAGTAAAACGATAAGTGTTGTGAGCGTGTTTTTCATATGAACGATCTGCGTCACCTCGCGCCGGATTGACGAAAGTTTTTCAGGCTTTTTGCAGATTTGCAAATTTCTCGATCATCTTCTTTTGGCCAAATCCCGGGAAACTGATAGTTAACTTAACATTGTCGCCGCTTCCCTCTCGGCGGAGAACAAGCCCTCTGCCGTATTTCTCGTGGCGGACATGCGATCCGGCAACGATCGATCCGGCAGGCGGTTCAGAAGATCTGGCTGCGGGCTTATCCGCCCCAAAAGCTTTGAGCCGATCGTAACCGCTCTGAGAAGGACGCAGCACTTCGTCCCTGCTTTCTCGTTCACCGCTTGCCTTTTCGTCATTGGCTATCCGGCTGCCGCCTTCACGTTTCTTGAAAAACTCGGCGATCGCGTCGGCGCTATTGTAGGTCTTTCCAGTGTACAGGTTTTTAGGCTTAATATTTACCGATTCGCCGCGAAGGGCTGAGACGGCCTGTTTGTTCTTTCTCACCGTCGAATCTCTCGCAAAAGAGAGCCAAGACGGCCCGTATGAGAGGTCTTCGATCAACTCCAGCGGCATCTCGTTCAGGAACTGTGACGGTTCCGCAGCGATCTCTTCACCGTACACGCGACGGCGCATCGAATGTGTAATGTATAAGATCTTCTCAGCCCTTGTGATAGCGACGTACGCCAAACGCCGTTCCTCTTCTAACTCTTTGGGATCGTTGATACTTCGCGAGTGCGGGAAGATGCCGTCTTCGAGGCCAACCAAAAATACAACAGGAAACTCAAGTCCTTTGGCGGAATGGATCGTCATCATCGTCACGCGGGCATTCGAATCGATGCCGTCCGTGTCGGACGTCAACGCTGCGTGGTCGATAAAATCGCGCAATCCCGTTTCAGGCATTCTGTCGTAATCGACCGCGGCATTGACCAATTCTTCAAGGTTTTCGAGCCTCGCCTCGGCTTCGTCGGTATTTTCCGAACGCAGCATCATGGAATAGCCGCTGTCGTCGATCGCGGCGATAACAACATCAGAAACTCTGCGGTCGGTATCAGCAAATTCTCCGGTTTTCCTTTGTAGAGTCTCAATAACGCGCTTAAAGGAACGCAGAGCCTCGATCGCACGGTTCGTTAAGTTCGGCTTTATCCCCGAGCCCGGATCTGTAATGATCGCCAAGGTCTCCCAAAGCGATATGCCGAGGTCCCTTGAACGCGCCTGAAATTCATCAAGCGTGGTCTTTCCTATCCCGCGCGTGGGCGTATTTATTACGCGAAGCAGAGCGATATCGTCCGAAGGGTTAAGTGCCAATTTCAAATAGGCGATTATGTCTTTGACTTCCTGACGCTCGTAGAACGAAAAACCGCCGACGATGTTGTACTCGATCCGCATTCGACGTAGCTGTTCTTCGAATCCGCGGGATTGGGCGTTAGTTCGATAAAGCACGGCAAGTTTTTCGCCGGGATGCCGCCGAAGATGTTCCTCGATCTTTGCGGCGACGAATCTCCCCTCACCGTCTGCGTCTTGTGCTTGGTAATAAAAGATCCGCTCACCGCCGGCATTCGACGTCCACAGCTTTTTCTTTTTTTGATTTATGTTGTGCGCGATGATCGCGTCCGCGGCATCCAGGATCGTCTGTGTAGAGCGATAATTCTGTTCGAGCAAGATAACCTTTGCGTTCGGGAAATGCTGCTCAAATTCAAGGATATTGCGAATATCCGCCTGCCGAAATCCGTAGATGCTCTGCGCATCGTCGCCGACAACACAGATGTTTTGCTGCTTTTCTGTCAAGAACGTTATCAGAGCAAGCTGAAGCGGATTTGTATCCTGGTATTCGTCGACAAGTATGTACCTGTATCGTTCGTTATATTTTTCCCGTGTTTCGTGCGACTTCCTCAGCAGACGAACGGTCTTTATCAGCAGATCATCGAAATCGAGTGCGTTCGCAAGCCGAAGACGTTCTTCATACATCCCGAAGACCTTTGCTGCGGCTGCACGCTTTTCGTCCGTGTGCTCTACCTTTGACGCAAACAGTTCCACGTCCTCGCCGCGGTTCTTGGCCGCGCTGATCGCATTTCTAACAACACGCGGAACCACCTGCTTTTCATCGAGGCCGAGGTCCTTTATACAGGCTTTGATCACCTTTTGAGAATCGTCGGTGTCGTAGATCGTAAAGGTCTTCTTATATCCTTCGTCGAGTTTCTCAATGTCATTTCGAAGGATCCTGACGCACAGGCTGTGAAATGTTGAGATCAGAGGGAACGAACTCAACTGCTCGCCCTTTAATAACTCACGAACGCGGTTCTGCATCTCGCCCGCCGCCTTATTTGTAAACGTCACGGCAAGGATATTATGAGGCGCAACTCCCTTTTCCTTAATAAGATACGCTATGCGAACCGTGATAACGCGCGTCTTTCCAGAACCGGCACCGGCGAGTATCAATAATGGTCCGTCGGTAGTCTTGACCGCCTCTAACTGCTGAGGATTTAGGGAGGAAAGTGCTTCCATAATTGCCGTTCAAAGTGCGCGATTTATCGCGTTGGTTCAGAGTGCGCGATTTAACGCGTTAGTTCAGAGTGCGCGATTTAACGCGTTAG
>CAYTDJ010000015.1:8170-15047 GCA_964436265.1 uncultured Chloracidobacterium sp.
AACGCGTTAGTTCAGAGTGCGCGATTTAACGCGTTAGTTCAGAGTGCGCGATTTATCGCGTCTCACTTCCCAGAGGCAGGGACGAAACCCTCATTCTGAACTATTTGATAAACCCCTGAACTTCCTTGAATCTTTCGTGTTTCGAATCCCGCATCATCTCAAACAACGCCATTTCGGTTGAAGAGGAAACAGCCCCGTTCGCGAGCATTTTCGTCAAGCCGGCGGCCTTATCGTGTTCAAACCGAGACGCAACACAGTCGGTCAGCAGATGAACTTCAAAGCCGCTTTCGATCAGATCGTGAACGGTCTGATTAACGCAGACGTGGGCCTCGATGCCGCAGACGACAACCTGTTTTGCTCCGAGTTCGTTCAGCGTTGACAAAAATCTTGGTTCTCCGCACGCGCTAAAGGCCGACTTCTCGATCGGCTCAAGTTCATCCGGCAGACTGAACAGCAATTCCTCAGCAGTTTTTCCCAACCCGTCAGGATACTGCTCGGTGACAACGATCGGAACCTCAAGTGACCGAAACCCGCGAACCGCCATCGCGATGCGAGATGTGATCAGAGCGAAATCCGGGATCGCCTTTCGAAATGCTTCCTGAACGTCGATGATCACGAAAACCGAGTCTTCTATATTTAGCGATCTAGGATGCGGCATCTTTCTTCGCCTCCGCCTTCTCGGATTCGCGTTTCACCGCGTTTTCGGCTTTAGCTGCCATCTCTCTTTTGTATTGCCGGGCAAAGAAAAAGACCGCCGTAAAACTGATGATAAGGATCAATATCATCATCGCGGCAATAAAGATGACCTCTGCTTTTGCGGAACCAGGCATACCTCAAGTTTAGCAATTACTTATCAGAACCCGAAACTTGAGGCATGCTTAATGCGGTGCTTGATTTGGCGGAAACGACCTTACGTGAATCTCGGGCTCCGATGTGAGCATTTGTTTGTAGCTTTCCGGGATCAGCTTCACCTTTTTAGTCGCGTCAGTTACAAGATGGAGCGTCTCACCCTCTGCGATCAGTGTTTCGTCTTGTGCTCTGAAGACCTCGTAAATAAAGCGGATCGAGCGGCTTCGGACCTCAGCGACACGGGTTCTGATATGCAGTATATCTTCGTAATATGCAGGTGATTTATAGCGGACGTAGGACTCGGCAACGACCATCAGAGCATCGTCGCGTTCTTCCATTTCTTTGTAAGAAAAGCCGCGAGCGCGGCATAGGTCGCTTCGTCCGGCTTCGAACCAAATGAGGTAGTTCGAATGGTGAACTATACCCATCTTGTCGGTCTCGGCATATCTGACTCGTATCTCGGTTTCATGCCAGCCGTCCATAGATTGTTGGCTGGGAGACAGGGATTCGAACCCCGATAGGCAGATCCAGAGACTGCAGTCCTACCATTAGACGATCTCCCAGCGTAAGTAATAATTTACGTGCCGAATATCGTGCTGTCAAATCTCGCAATTTGCGGTAATTGTTGCCGAAAGGCAGAATATTTGTTTATGTCTGACCCGAAGGAGATCATTAACAACCGCCAGGCCTATCACGAATATCACATCCTGGACAAGTTTGAAGCTGGCGCAGCGCTTGTCGGGACTGAGGTCAAGAGCATTATGGCAGGACGCATCCAGCTCAAGGATTCGTATGTGAGTGTGAAGGATGGCGAAGTATGGCTGATGAACGCTCACATTTCGCCCTATTCTCACGGGAATAAGCAAAATCACGATCCGCTTCGAACCCGAAAACTATTGCTTCATAGGAAAGAGATCGAAAAACTTGAGCGAGAGACGACTGTCAAGGGCATGACGCTCGTCGTCACGGCGATCTATTGGAAAAACGGGCGTATCAAATTCGAGATAGGGGTCGCAAAAGGCAAGAAATTGTACGATAAACGCGAGACCGAAATGCGAAAAACGGTCGACAAAGAGACCCGCCAACAGTTGAAAGAAAGACTTAGATAAGTTATAGCTATTACTAGCTTTTTTCGACGTATAAACACAATTTATCACTGAGGTAATTAATGAAATCTTCCGCAATCACGGGAAATTTTCCCGAAGCGAATGTCGAAGCCCTGGCCGTCGTGATCTTCAAAGGTGAAAAGGCTTCGTCAGCAGACCTGAGCGGTCTCGATAAGATCACCGGCGGACTGATCGGGTCCGTCATCGCAAATGACGAATTCAAGGGCGATGTTGGGGAAACGGCCCTCCTTAGATTCCATCCTTCCGGAAAAGTGAAGGCTTCTCGTGTACTTCTGATCGGGGTGGGCGACAAAGCTGATTACAAGACCCATGACGTGGCGTCGGTCGCCGGTGGCGCTGTTCGGTTTTTGCAGAAACGTAAGATCAAGAGTTTTGCCCTCTTGCCGCGTTCCGCCGGAAATGCAGTTGAAGTAGCCCAGTTTGCCATGCAGGGCTGCATCACAAGCCAATTCGAGCTTGATAAATACAAATCGAAAGACAAAACAAAACACACGGTCAATTCATTTGTGCTTTGTGTCGAAGGAGCCAAAGCCGCGGAACTAAAATCGGGCCTAAACCGTGGACAGATCATCGGGGATTCGATGAACTTCACGCGTGATCTTGCCAACGAACCGCCAAACGTCCTTACGCCGACGGAAATGGCAAATCGTGCCGCGGCGATGGCAAAAGAGACCGGGTTAAAGTGCGAGGTCCTGGACGAAGCGAAAATGAAGAAGATGGGCATGGGTTCCCTGCTAAGCGTCTCGCTAGGTTCGGAACAGCCCGCTAAGCTGATCGTCCTTCGCTACACGCCGACAAAAAACACGGCCAAGAAAGGTGAACTTCTCGCACTCGTTGGAAAAGGCATCACATTCGACACAGGCGGTATTTCATTGAAGCCGGGTGAAGGTATGGAAGCAATGAAATACGACATGTCCGGCGGTGCGACGGTCATTGGGACAATGCGTGCGATCGCTCTGCTGAAACCAACGGTCCCCGTATTAGGCGTGGTCGCTGCGGTAGAAAATATGCCGGACGGCCGAGCATCGCGGCCAAGCGATGTCGTCACCGCAATGAACGGGAAGACCATCGAGATCCTCAATACCGATGCTGAAGGCCGGCTTATCCTGGCGGATGCCGTTGCATATGCCGAAAAACAAGGTGCCAACCGCATAGTTGACATGGCGACGCTGACCGGCGCCGTGATCGTAGCACTAGGCGATCAAAATACCGGCATCATGGGTAACGACCAAGGCTTGATCGACGAGATCATTGCCTGCGGCAAGGAAAACGGCGAAGGATTCTGGCAGCTTCCTGTCAGCAAGGAATACAGCAAGCAGATACGTTCAGACATTGCCGATATCAAAAATATCGGGCCGCGTGGCAAGGCGGGAACGATCATGGGAGCCGTCTTTATCCAGGAATTTGTCGATAAAGCAAAGTGGGCCCACCTCGATATTGCCGGGACCGCTTGGGCGGACGGTGTCAGGCCGCATCAGGCAAAAGGACCGACCGGTGTTGCGGTTCGTTCATTGATCAAATTAGTCGAGAAGTCACAATAGACAAACTTTCGGTTTGACCTTAGAATTGGCTGGTAAGTTATTCACTTATCAGCCTTTTTCGTTGCAAATTTTTATCGGTCCTCACGTCCCTTTTTGGGATCGATTACGCGTTTACTTATAGTAGGACCATTTCCATGCTCCCGCAGCACGCGTTTTGGACAATATGAACCGAAATCTCTTTAATCTGGGAATCGCACTTTGCGCATTGATCCTGGTCGCCGGCTGCTTTTGCCGTCAGGATCGTGATTCCGGCCTTTCGGGTGATCAGCCTCCCGTTTCTTCCGCCACGCCGTCTTCACAGGCTCCGGCGTCAAACAAATCGACAACGTCACAATCGAAGGACAAAAATCCCGACAAAGGCGATTTCTTGACCGAGCATCTGCCTGTCTCAACACCGCGTTATGTTGAGATCGACCGTCAGGTTCGTAACGAAAAACTTCTCGAAAAAGCGGCTGACCAACTCAACCGTGCATTGATCCTGCCCGAAGACATCACGCTTCGGACCAAAGACTGTCAGGAAATAAATGCGTTCTATGACCCCAATGACAGTTCCGTCACAATGTGTTACGAACTGATGGAGCATTTCTACCAGACGTTCAAGAGTGCCGGGCGGACGGATGAGGAATCATACGATCAGATGTTTGACGCTGTGAGGTTCGTGTTTCTTCATGAGATCGCTCATGCGCTGATCGACAAATACAAGCTGCCGATCATCGGCAACGAAGAGGATGCCGCAGACCGTTGTTCCGCATATATCAACCTTGAAGAATTGGGAGAGCAGGGCGTCAAAGCAGTCGTTGCGGCGGCTGATGCATTCGCAATCGAATCAAAACACAGCGAAGGGCGGAAAAAGAACATGGCCGACGAACATCTGCTCGGTGAACAGCGGTTCTATAACTCTCTTTGCATGATCTACGGCTCTAATACGTCCAAATATGAAAAGCTCGTAACAGATGGTTATCTGCCGAAGGAACGAGCAGTGAGATGCGCTACCGAATATCAGAAATCCGTCGACAGCTGGGTCAACCTGCTCGGGCCTTGGCGGAAAAATTAGTTTCACCGGAGGATGAAAATGTTCAGACAGATCGAAAGACTTTTTTGGGGAAATAATAACTTGACCAACGGCTTGATCGCGCTTGCCGTCATCGGGTCGATAGCCCTCGGGTGCAACTGTACCAAGGACTTTAACCTTTCGAATTCGGGGTCCAGCAGCAATTCAAGTTCGGACACACCGTTCAGCAGTTCGAGCGACAGCGACATGCCGGATGACAGGCTGCTAAAGGCTTTGGTAAAGGAAACGACCGCTGATTTTGCGGCCGCGATCAGTAATGATGACTTTTCGACTCTTTACAGTAAGTCCTCGACCGACTTTCAATCGACTTACACCGAAGAACAGACTCGCGATACGTTCAAGGAATTTGTACAACGGAAATCGGTTGTGCTGCCGATCCTGTCAAAAGCGACAGGAATGGAACCCGAGTTTTCACCCTCACCATCTATTCGCACAGAGAAAGGCCTAAGCATTCTTGTTACGAACGGAAAGTACGACACGAAACCCGTTCCGATGCGTTTCGAGTACGAATATGTGAAGCGCGGCGGCCAATGGAAGATGCTGAAACTGATCGTGAAGCTCACAAAGTGATGAACGGCCAAATTACCAAGAACAACTTCTTTCTTTTAGTCGCTGCATTGGCCGCGGTTGTTTTCGCCGGCATTGCCTGTTCGGGCGGTGCCGCTGATGCAAAGCCGGCAGGTCCGGAATTCGTCGGCGCATGGTCCGCCAAAGACGGTTCCACGATCACCATCCGAAGCGATGGATCAGCAGACTATAAGTCCGGTAGCACCTCGGTCTCAGGCGGCAAGGCCGAAGTTAGCGAGCAGGAGAAAACGCTCCGGATATCTTTGCTAGGTATAGGGCCCAAGTTAAAGATCGATAAACCGCCGGCTAACGACGAAATGACGCTTGACGGTGTCGTGTACCGTAAATGAAGGAGTCAGACCCGGAATCAAAAGGCGGCTTTCACGGCCGCCTTTTGATTTTTAAAACTCGGAAAGCTAAACTTTGTCTTTCGTTAACATCGTAAATATATGAAGATCCACGAATATCAGGGAAAAGCGATCCTTAAGGAATTTGGTGTCCCCGTGCCCCGCGGCATAGTCGCCCGCACTCCGGAAGAGGCCGAAGCAGCCGCCGCAGAACTCGGTACCGATGTGGTCGTCGTCAAGGCGCAGATCCACGCCGGTGGACGCGGCAAAGGCGGCGGCGTCAAGCTTGCAAAATCGCCCGCCGAGGCCAAAGAGATCGCTTCTCAAATGCTCGGGATGATGCTGGTTACACACCAGACAGGGCCCGAAGGGCGTGAAGTAAAGACCTTACTTATCGAGGAAGGATTGCCGATCGATAAAGAATTCTACCTCGGCATTACTCTTGACCGTGTAACCGGCCGTAACGTTTTCATGGCATCGTCCGCCGGCGGCATGGACATCGAAAAGGTCGCTGAAGAAACGCCTGAACTGATCTTGAAAGAGACGATCGATCCATCGGTAGGGCTTCGTCCTTTTCAGGCCCGCAAGCTGGCCTTCGGACTTGGTATTCCCAGCGAACTCGTCAACCAGGCGGCAAAGTTCATGCTCTCGCTTTACGATGCGTACGAAAAGACCGATGCGTCGCTGGTCGAGATCAATCCGTTCCTGCTGACCAAAGACAATCGTCTGATCGCCCTCGACGCAAAACTCAACTTCGACGACAACGCGATGTTCCGTCACAAGGATTATGCCGAACTTCGCGACCTGAACGAAGAAGAACCGCTCGAGATCGAAGCCTCAAAATACGATCTCAATTACATCAAGCTCGACGGCAACATCGGCTGCATGGTCAACGGTGCCGGCCTCGCAATGGCAACGATGGACATCATCAAGCTCCACGGCGGCGAGCCCGCGAACTTCCTGGATGTCGGCGGCGGTGCCTCGCAGGAACGCGTCGAACAGGCCTTTCGCATTCTGCTTTCGGACGAGAATGTTAAGGCGGTTCTCGTCAACATCTTTGGCGGAATAGTTCGGACCGACATGGTCGCCAACGGTGTTGTCACAGCAGCGAAGAACCTCGGCGTTTCTATCCCGATCGTTGCCCGTCTTGAAGGCACCAACGTCGAAGAAGGCCGACGCGTCCTCGCCGAATCAGGCATCGGCATCATAACCGCATCCGGAATGACCGACGCCGCCGAAAAGGTCGTCGCAGCTGCGGCCGCCTGATCAACTGTTCAGAGTGCGCGATTTATCGCGTGTATTAGTCGCCAAAGACTGTACGCGATAGATCGCGCACTCTGAACGAAAAGCAACCAATTCAGAATCTCGAATCAT
>CAYTDJ010000016.1:0-14746 GCA_964436265.1 uncultured Chloracidobacterium sp.
CTCGGCGATCTCGGCAGCGTCGTGCGGGTTCAGAATGTCGCGGCCCGAACGCCGCGAAAAATCATCGGCGCCGAAAAACGAACGGACGTGCGTCCCGAGATATCCGCTTCCGCCTGTTACGCCCACTCGCATCTATCGGTTTACCTCCACCAACCGCTTCACGTCTTCCGCCTTGCCGACGACGATCAAGAGGTCGCCGACATTTATGACCGCATCGCCGGTCGGATGAAACTCAAGCACGCCGCTTGCAGGGCGGATCGCCACAACAATTATGTTCAGCTCGCTGCTGATGTTCGTTTCGCTAAGACGCTTGTCGATATACGGCGAGCTTTCGCCGATCGCGACTTCTTCGAACACAAGGTCGAGCGATTCAGCGACGATCGAGTCCATGAAATCGGCGATCGCCGGCTTCAGCAATGCCCTGGCCATCGACTGGCTGCCGATTATCGTCGGGGCTACAACGCGGCTGGCTCCGGCACGTACGAGTTTCGGTTCAGCCTGTTCTTCGACAGCGCGTGCGACAATGTGCAGTTCTTTGTTCAGCCCGCGCACGGTCAATACAACATACACATTCGCGGCGTCGTCCGGTAGGCAAGTGGCAAGGCCCTTGGCCCTTTTCACGCCTGCAGTTATGAGATTCTCCTCGGATGAGGCGTCGCCGATAATGATATTCGTGCCGGCAGTTCTGAACTCTGCGACGCGGTCCTCATTGCTTTCGATGATCACGAATGGCTGGTCCAAACGCTGCAGGTTGCGGATGATACGGCGGCCGACACGGCCGGCTCCGCAAACGATATAGTGTCCGCTGAGTTTTTCCATTTGCTTGGTCTTGCGTGAATAATTCATCGCCTCGAAGACTTCCGACTGGACGATTGCCTGAGCGATCACGGTCAGTGAGTAGAGCACCGTGCCGACGCCCAGCAGCATGAACACGGTCGCAAAAACACGCCCGGCGGCGGTCGGGACCGCAATATCACCGTAGCCGACGGTCGTAACCGTCTGGGCCGCCAGATACATACTGTCTATCCAGCCGAAACCCGTGAACGCCTTGAATCCGATCGTTCCAATGATCAGCATCGAAAAGATCGCAATTGGAGCGATCAGAAGCCGCCGCTTTTTCTCGTTTGAGGGCGAGGTGAGAAATGACATTATATTGGGGTTTAATTATCTAGACATAGATAACCAAAAGCCGATAGAATTTTACAGGGCTTCCGTTAGATTCCGAAACCGCACAGGCAGTACATCTCACTGATCAAAATGCAGGAAAGGCCGTTCGCAAGAAGCACGCGCTCAAAACGCCCGCCAAAAGGCTGGGTAAAGGCCAGACGTGTGTCAGCGTACCATGCCCCGCCGCCATCGCGTTTTCGACGGATCCTGCGATGGGTCTTCAATTGGTGGACGATCTCGTTCGCTTTGGTATTTCTGTTGGCTGCGTTCCTTGTCGCGTCATATTTCTGGATAGATTATTCGGACAAGATCGACCGGAAACTATTGAGCGGAGAGGTGTTTACGCCGACCGCCGGTATTTATTCGGCACCCAAGCTTTTGCGAACGGGCGATGAGATCACACTGCTCGAATTGATCGATTATCTGAAATCCGCGGGCTACATCGAAAAGAACAACAAGGCCGATCAGTCGCGGAGCCGATATCTTGTACAGGACGGAAAGCTCGTGATCGAACCTGGAATTACCGGTGTCGTGAACGGTGAGAAGATCTACCCGCCGCTGCAGGTGAAGTTTTCAAAGGACGGAAAAACCGTCGATTCGATACAAAACCTCTCCACTAGCAAGACCGAAGAAAAGGCCAAGCTGGAACCGAAGATGCTCAGCACGATCGCCGCCGAAGGTGACGGCCGCCGAAAAACTGTCAATTTTGCGGATCTGCCTCCGCACCTGATCAAGGCGATCACGGTAACCGAAGACCGGGCATTCTTCGAGCACTACGGCGTGAATTTTCGCGGAATAGCACGTGCACTGTGGCGTCGTTACGAAGGCGAAGACGATTCGCCGCTTGCGAACCAGGGCGGTTCGTCGATCACACAGCAATTGGTGAAAAACCTCCTCTTGACGAATGAACCTACGTTGGAGCGCAAAGCTAAAGAGGCGTTCATGTCGATCATTCTGGAGACACGACTTTCAAAGCAGGAGATATTCACTCTTTACGCAAACCAGATCTACCTCGGGCAGCAATCCGGTGTTTCGATCTACGGCGTCGGCGAGGCTTCGAATGTATATTTCGGAAAAGACGTTTCGCAGATCACTTTGCCCGAGGCAGCATTCCTCGCGGGGATCATCCGAAGCCCGAACCGTTACAATCCGTTCAAGAACCAGGATAGGGTCACCGAGAGACGGAACCAGGTTCTCGATTCAATGCTTGAAGCGGGGGAGATCTCGTCCGAACAGAATATTGCGGCCCGTACGACAAAGCTGGAACTGAAACAGCTTTCGAGCAAAAAGGACCTCCAGGGTATGCCGTATTTCTCGCAGTATGTTACCGAAGAACTGCCGAAACTGGTGAGCGACCCTGAGGCGGTTCAGCACATGCGTGTCTATACATCGATCGATCCGGATCTGCAGCGGATCGCGTATGACATCGTAAACAAGCGTCTCGAAAAACTTGAGAAGTATTTTCCAAAAAAACCGAAAGGGAATCTTAACGCAGCCCTCGTTGCATTGCGGCCGAAGACCGGCGAGATTGTTGCGATGGTCGGCGGACGCGATTACCTTGAGAACCAATTTAACCGAGCGACCGACGCGATGAGGCAGCCCGGGTCGGTATTCAAGCCCTTCGTCTATACGGCGGCGATAAATTCCGCATACGATACAGCTTCACGAGTTTTCACTGCGGCGACGGTGATGAAGGACGAGAAGAAGACCTTTACGTTCGGAAATGATTCGTACGCGCCGAATAATTATGGAGATACCTTCAGCAACAAAGAGGTCACGCTACGCGACGCTCTCGTCAAGAGCAAGAACACGATCACGGTAGATATCGGGATGCAGGTGAACATCGGTCGCGTGATGAACCTGGCAAACCGGGCCGGGATGCCCAAGGTCGAGAAAGCATATCCTTCGATGGCACTCGGAACGGCCGAAGCCACGCCGCTGCAGGTGGCGACAGCATACACAATGTTCGCTAATCTCGGTGACCGAGTACTTCCGATGCCGATCACGCAGATCACGGCGGGCGACGGAAAGGCAGTTGTCGTTCCCCAACCGGATCGGAAGAATGTGGTTCGCCCCGACGTTGCGTTCATTTTGGATGACATGATGAAGGACGTCATCAACCGAGGCACGGCAGCACAGGCTCAAGGCTGGGGTTTCAAGAACGTTGAAGGGAAGACGGCGTTTGCCGGAAAGACAGGCACCTCGCGTGACGGTTGGTTTGCCGGTTTTACTCCGGAGATCGTCTGCGTCGTCTATGTTGGATTCGATGATGGTGACGACCTGGGGATGAAGGGTTCCGACTCGGCAATGCCAATATGGGCCGATTTCATGCAGGAAGCGTTACGTCGGCATCCGGAATGGAACGGTGATTGGACGATCCCTGCATCGGTTCGCAAAGCTGAAATAGACACTAGAAACGGTTCGTTGATACGCGAACTTGATGCGACAGAAGCGTTGGCGACGAAGCCTTCGCCTTCACCTTCGGCAAGCCCCACACCAAAAGACCCGGCGCTTGACGATCCGGCTTGGGCGACCGGCCTTACACCAACGGAACCTGAACCCGAAATATTTGTCACGGACGTTCCGGCTGAATTTCGCCGTGTGGAATTATTCGTCGCCGGTACGATACCTAACAAAGCGCTCCTGAAGACCGACGAAGGCGAGATCCAATACGATCCGGAAACCGGTGAGCCGATCGAACCTAAACCGAAACCCGAACCATCGATGACACCGATCTCCGGTACGTGGGAGGAAAAGGTTGGAAGCGGATCCAACAGTAATTCGACGCCGCGTGGGAAGATGGTGACGGTATTCATCTGTCCGATATCGGGACTGCGCGCCACCGTTAATTGTCCGAAAACCGAATCGAGATCATTTCCAGTCGGAAAAGAACCACGCGACTTCTGCGCGTTTCACAGGTGATCGGTTTACCTTAGTCCCTTCAGCAATACAACATCACTCTTCCATCCGCCAGCTACCACGGCAAACGATCGTCCGTCTGGCGAGATGGCGAAACCAGATTGAGCAAGTTGTTGGTCAGCACTTAGATCCGTGATTCTGGTCGGAGGGCCGCCGCGAAGATTTTGAACCCAAAGTTCGTTGCGGTGATTGTCGATATCAGATACCACGTAAGCGACTGAAGCGTTGTCGCGAAACCATGCAAGGCCCACTACCTTTGAACCATTGCCAGCAATCGGGAACTCCTTGAGCAATCCTGTTTTCCTTTCAAGCTCCGTGACGGCAATGGATTTGGCCCCGGTCTTTTCTATAACTTTGGCAAGGAATTTCCCATTAGTGGAGATCGCGACTCGTTCGTATGCGGTCTCGATCACAGGTCGCTCCCCGGTACCGTCAAGATTTGCCATCCAAATGTGTTTTTTCGAACCGGAAAGATAGTAGATGGAGTTGCCGTCGGCAGAAACGGCCAGAGGGTATCCGCCGACGTTCTGGGTTATCTGCAGGGGCATGGTTCCATCCATTTTCACAAACCAAAGCTGCAGTTGTCCGGAAGCGTTGCTTCCGTAGAAGACACCAGACCGATCCGGGGAAGCGATGGCGGAAAATTCCTCATTCTCATCGTTGGTGATCTGTCGCAGTCCGCTGCCATCCTGATCCATTATCCAGACGTCGGAATTGCCAGACATTCGCGAGACGAATACAAGGCGACCGTCAGATGCGAAATCAACGCTTTTCGAATTCCCGAGCAGCTTTCCGACACCTTGCCTATCAAAATCGTAGATCCTAAGTGCGAAATCCTCACGGACGCGAGTTGAGATCAAGTTTGCGAAAAGGTTATCGAAACTTATCGTTGAAAAAACGTCATTCGATGGGCCAAGCTTTACAGCGGGCTTCCCGTTCGGACCTAGGTGCCAAAAAGAAAGGATCCGGTCTGGCGTCCGAGAGGCGATCAAAAGCAGATCTCCTCCATTTCCAACTCTTGAAACTTGTCCTATGACAAAGAATCTTTCCGGGGTTGCGAGCGTTACAGCCCCGGAATCGATCTCTACACGCTGCAATTCAAATTCGTTTGAGGCGGAATCCGACTGTCCGGTAGCAAAATAGATCGCTTTTCCATCCGTCGAAAATGCGGAGTCAGTTATCCGGAGCGGTGCCGGCTTTGTAACAAGCTTGAGCTGGTCTTCACCGTTGTCGGCGTTTGCGATCCAAAGCGAACAATAATCGTCCGGACCATACTCGCATCGAACAAACGAGATGATCTTTCCGTCGGGCGAGAGGCTGGTCCAGCCCTGCGCTGAGTCAGCGAGTTTTTTTGGAATTCCGCCCATCGACGGCATACGATAGAGGACGGTCGGAGATGAGCGACCTTGCCGGCCACGAACAAAAAACAGGGTCTCGCCATCGGGCGAAATATCGGTGCCGAAGTAAGCCTCATCGGAGGCAGGTGCCAACTCGAGAGAATTCGAGGTTCCGATCTCGCGGACCCACAGACTTTCTTTGCCGCCCGCGTTTTTCGCAAAGTAAACGCGCTTGCCATCCGGTGAAATGACTGGGTGGGTTGCCAGTCCGTCAGTTGTAAGCGTTTCGATCGATGCCGGTTTTTCAAGGACAGGGACGACCGTTTGAGCAGTTTGTTTAGTGTACCAGTAAATGAAACCGATCACTCCGCCGATCAATAGAAGTGACCCCGAAACACTCACCAATCGGGTCTTACTAAAGGAACTTGCCTTTTTTGTTTTGAAAGGCTCGTTGGGTTCAGGTTGAGGCCCTTCATTGATAGCCGCGATAAATCGGTAGCCTCTCTTTGGTATCGTCTCAATGAATGTTGGATTTTGCGCGTCGTCATTTAATATCTTTCGCAGCTGTCTTACGGTGAATGAGATATTTCCTTCTTCTACATAACTTCCGCCCCAAACGGAGTCCAACATCTCTTGCTTTTCCACGACACGGCCGTGATTTTCAAGTAACAGCTGCAGCAAAGCCAGCGCTTTTGGAGTCACTTGTACCGGTTTCTTATTAAAGAGAAGCACTCTCTCATCCAACCGGAATACAAACTCACCAAAGGCTATCTGCTTTGTTTGTAATGACATACAGACTCTAAGAGTTTTCTAACAACTTTCTAGGTTTGAACAAAGGACGCGGGTGGTCGAATCCCCGTATTTTGCGATAGTACTGAGTTTATCTTGTGGATGTTGTCGCTGCAATGTACAGGGCTAGCCGGACGTTTCGATCGATAGTATGCCTTATTCCACTGGTCCTCCAGTTTGTGACCGGCTGCTCGAATGGGCAATGCAGCCCTCGGGCAGATACGGAACCGCTATGGAATGCGATTGGCCTGCCGGCCATAAAAGGAGCGTCGGTTTGTTCGTCGTCTGTGAACCAGCATGTCTTTGTTCATCACAACAAAGAGCATTTTTGGTTTGTTCAAGAGTATGTCGATGCTTTAGAGAAAGACGGTTGGAGCCGTCAACACGACCTAAGTTCAGGCGACCCTTATTCGAGAAGAATGACAAAAGGTGACGCGACCATACGGATGTCGGTTCGCAAATGCGACTCGCCTTCGATCCCCGAGCGCTTTTCTCCTTGTGCGATCGTCAAGTTCGAACACGAGGAATAGCACAACGCAAAACCAACTCAAAGAGAATTTTAAATAAAGGAGAGAATAATGATCTTGCGTAAATCAATACTCGCTTCTCTTGCGATCGTGATCGCACTCGCCGGAATTTCAACCGTATTTGCTCAATTTCCCATAAAAGTACCCAAGCTCCCAAAGGTGGAAAAGCCGAAGGAATCTCCCACAACAGCTCCGACAGACCCCGAATCGAAGCAGACAAGTTCCGCTGGGGCAGAGCGGCCGTCAACAGGGAATAGGGGCGGCGGAGGAAAGGTCGTATATCCTGCGTTTCATCCTGATGATACGGTGAAGATCGACAAGGATTCGATCTATGTTCAAGCCAAAACGGAAAAAGAGTATTGGAAGGCAAAGGGCCAGCGAGATTATCACAGTTGGGCGCCGATGATACGTTTCGATGTATTTTGCAGGCCCGACCGAGATATCAACTTCAATGTTGAATATTACAACCCGGACGGCAGTCTCTGGTTCACCGAACAGTTGGAGTGGGGAATAAAAGCAGCTGACAGAACCTTTGCGGCGAAGAGCGACATCAGCAATACGAGTCAGATTATAGAGACAAAGGGAAGTATCGCGACCGGAGCATTCGGATTCAAAATCAAGGACAGAGCTACCGGCGAGCTCTACTATGAAGGAAAGTTCAAGGTTGCTAAACAACAGACGCCCTATTATTCAAAGAACCAGTGGGATTTTTACGTTGACCATGATTGGGAAATGCCGATCGGGACCGTTTCATTCCACTTCAGCGAATTCAATGGCGTCGATGACAGCGGTGGATTCCAACCGATCGTGTCGATGTGGTTCAAAGGCAACATGGGCAACAGCGACCACGGGCTCGAAGCGAGGCTGTTTTATAAAGGTCAACAGATCGCCACAACCGCAGGAAATAGCGCCAACATAGGAAAAGACTCAAATGGCGGAGGTGAGAGGGCCACAGAACAGTGCGTCCTGAACGCAAATCTGTGTCACTGGCAGCGGTTTACTTTTCAATGGCCAAACGTCAGGGTCGACAACGGCGGGACTTTTAACCGTGACTACTATCCAAATGCGACCTATATCGATAAGAACCCCGGTGATTACGTTGTAAAGGTATTCAAGAACGGGGCACAGGTTCGCGAAGCAACCTTCACAGTCAGTGCCGATGGACGGGTTGCAGATGGCGGATATCATAAGCCGGGACATTTGTTGTATTACAAAGTCTTGATCCCTGTTAAGGTCATCGGTACTTCGGAGAAGTACAACCCCTTGGCATGGAAAACAGATGCTTTTTACGAGAATCCGATGTCCGGATTCGTCGTCAATTGAGAGAAGCTTCAGGCATTAACGGTGTGATTTCTTATCTGGAGATCCGGAACAGGATCAGTTCAAATATAAGAAGTCGACATAACCTATCAGGACCAAAAAAGAGGCTGGTTTTTCAACCAGCCTCTTTTTATTCGGACCAGTCTATTTGACGGTCATGCCGAGGTTCTTCACGAGGAACGCGTAGATATCTGCTTGCTGTTCGATCGCAAGGGCCGTAGGTAATCCCGCCCCATGGCCGCCGCGTGTTTGTATCCGGATAAGGATAGGTGCGTCGCCTGCCTGGGCCCTTTGCATGGCCGCTGTGTACTTAAAGCTATGGGCAGGGAAGACACGGTCGTCGTGGTCCGCCGTGGTCACAAGCGTCGCCGGATATTTGGTCCCCGGCTTCGCCTGATGATAGGGCGAATAGGCAAACATGGCCTTGAAATCTGTCGGGTCGTCCGGTGATCCATAGTCGCTTGTCCAGGCCCAGCCGATCGTGAACTTAGTGAAGCGAAGCATATCCATCACGCCGACCTGCGGTATCGCCGCACCAAAAAGTTCGGGATGCTGATTCAGGGTCGCACCGACCAGTAGTCCGCCGTTCGAACCGCCCTGAATCGCGAGTTTGGGGGTTGAGGTGTATTTATTGGCGATCAGCCATTTTGCCGCCCAGGCAAAGTCGTCGAACACGTTTTGTTTGTTTAGCCTTGAGCCGCCTTTCCACCACTCTTTGCCATATTCGCTTCCTCCGCGAATACACGCCACCGCATAAACTCCTCCCATCTCGAGCCAGCCGATCCTTGCGATCGAAAATCCCGGCGTGGACGGGATATTGAAACCGCCGTAACCGTATAGTATCGTCGGGTTTTTCCCGTCGAGTTTTGTCCCTTTCTTATAAGTAAGGAACATCGGGACCTTCGTTCCGTCCTTACTGTTGTAAAAAACCTGTTTCACTTCGTAGACCGACGGATCGAACTTTACGTTCGATTTTCGGAAGAGACTGCTCTTGCCGGTCTTCATATCATAGCGGTAGATGGTCGGCGGCGCGTTGAAACTCGAAAATGTATAGAACGTTTCGGTGTCCTTCCGCTTGCCGCCAAAGCCGCCTGCCGAACCGATGCCGGGAAGCTTTACGTCGCGGACAAACGTTCCGTCGGTGTTGTGGATCTTGATGACGGTATGTGCGTCCTGTAGGTAATTAAGAACGAACTGATCATTGACAAACTGAACACCATTCAGAGTGTCGGCAGACTGCGGGATGACGTCCTGAAATAGATGCGAACGTGCGAGGACGTTGACCTTTACGATCTTGCCTCGCGGAGCGTCTTTGTCGGTCTGAAAATAGAAGACCGGTCCGTCGTTGCCAATAAAATTCCAACTGTTCTCAAGATTGGTGATCAGCGGCAGGATCGGACTTTTCTCGTCTTTCAGGCTCTTGAAATAGACCATGTTCATCCGCTCGGTGCCTTTGCCGACGGTGATCAAAAGCCATTCGCCATCCTCACTGATCTCCGCACCGCTGAAGTAGTCGCCATTATCGGGGCGTTCGTAAACGACGTAATCCTCCGATTGCGGTGTTCCCATTTTGTGAAAGTAGATCTTTTGGAATTTCGTCGTTTCCTTCAGCTCTGCGCCTTTTGCCGTCGGGGCATAGCTGCTGTAATAAAATCCGCTGTTATCTTTGAGCCATGCGGATACACCCTGGCGATTTGGCGAGAGCTTGTCCGGCAATAGCTGTCCGGTCGCGGTGTCCATTACGTACCAGGTGGTTCGGTCGCTCCCTGCTTCGGACACTCCGTATGCCCAAAGCTTTCCGTCGTCCGTGAAGTTCGACCCATTTAACGCAGCTGTTCCATCGGCCCGCAACTTGTTCGGATCGAAGAAGACCGTACCCGGGTCGTCGATAGATTTTGCTTTGTACCAAACGCTCTGGTTTTGGAGGCCGTCGTTTTTCGTGTAGATATAAAACCCGTCTGCGATCTTAGCCGGAGCACCGTAGCGCTCGTAATTCCAAAGCTCGGTAAGGCGATTCTTGATCTTCTCACGTTCCGGGATCTTTCCTAGATAGTCGAATGTGATCTTGTTTTCGGCTTCGATCCAGGCGCGCGTTTCGGCGGATTCCGTGTCTTCCATCCATCGATAAGGATCGGCGACCTTTGTGCCGTGAAAATCATCGACCTGGTCGGAGCGACGAGCGTCCGGATATTTGAACTTGGTTTGAGCAGGAAGAAGGGAAGCGAAAAGCGAGAAAAGTACTGCACCGAGTACGGCCTTTTTAAGCATATTGGGCATTTACCTCATCGAGATGGATTTTCGATGATTATAATGCCCTCCGATGTTTTGGCAAAGTTGTTGAGACAGAGACTAGAAAACGTGGAGCTGTTCCTCTGCGACATGGTCACGCATGGGTTCGAACCGATCGTTTTGATCTTGCGGCAGCCATGACGGACGCTGGTACAAAAGCTTTTCAGTTTCCTCTCGTCCCTTCGGCTTGGCAATAAGAAATCCTTGGCCGTAATCGCAGCCAAGACTTTGGAGTAAGCCGAGTTGGTTTTCAGTCTCGATGCCTTCAGCGACGACCCTCATCCTGAGGTTTTTGGCGAGCGAAATAATCGTTTGAAGTATCTCGGCATTCTCGCCGCCTTCACCGACGCTATAAACGAACGAACGGTCGATCTTAAGGGTGTCGAACGGTAATCGGTGGAGATAACTTAACGACGAATAGCCCGTTCCGAAATCATCAATGCTCAGTTGAACGCCGATCTTCTTAAGTTCGTTGAGCATTCCGATCGTGTGTTCGGGATTCTCCATTGCCGCGCTTTCCGTGACCTCAAGCTTAAGTGTAGATGGATCGATCCTTGAAACCTGGAGCGCATTTTCCACGTCGTCTATCAAGTCGTTGTCAGAAAGATGCTTTCCGCTTATGTTCACACTAACAACGAGGCCTTCGTATTCATTCGAGATCTTCTGCCATCGTGCAAGCTGCTTGCACGCGTCTTCGAGTATCCAGACAGTGATCGGCTTGATAAGTCCCGAATCCTCAGCGATCGGGATGAACTTGTTCGGCGGGATCATTCCGAATTCGCTATGATGCCAGCGAAGCAGCGCCTCGAAACCGATGAGCCGCCCGTCGCCCAGCGAAATGATCGGCTGGTAATGCAATGCAAGTTCTCCACGGTCAATGGCGTGGCGGAGATCCATCTCAAACCTCACGCGTTCGAGGAACCGAGAGCGAAGTTCCTTCGTAAAAATCGCTATTCCGTTGTTCTTTTCCTTTGCGTAATGCATCGCAATGTCCGCATCGCGAAGGATCTCTTCCGGCGTATCATACTCCGCGTCACAAGGGGCGATCCCGATGTTTACGTCAACCGTAATGTGATTTCCGGACAAAGAGAACGGCTGAGTGATGTTCTGGTAGATCCGACGGGCAACCTTGAGAGCCTTGCCCGATGAGCCGATGCCCCTAAGAACGATCGCGAATTCGTCTCCGCCGATCCGCGCCACAATGTCATGCGGATCGAGCATTCGCACAAATCGCTTAGCAGCGATGGTCAGCACCTTGTCTCCGATCGTATGACCGAGCGTGTCGTTAATGTTCTTGAAACTTCGAATGTCGAGGAACAGAACTTGAAATTCCGAGGATGAATCGATCTTGTATTCGGCGATCATTCGCCGGAGAACATCGCCAAATTGTTTCCGGTTCGCAAGACCGGTGAGCGAGTCATGCAAGGCAGCGTGCTGAAAGTCGCGCTCACTTTTTCGAAGTGCTTTGTTCGCTTGCTCTTCTTTTGCAAGCGAGATACTTAACTGATTAGCAAACTCTTCCGCTTCCAAACGGCGGTTGCGTTCCATCTCTGCCTTTTGACGTTCGGCCTCTTCGACCTGGCCGATCGCACTGTTGATCTCGGCGATCGACTGTCGGTAATTGAGGAACGCAACTATCAATGCGGTCGCGGCTATCGAAGCAGTTACAACGTCACCGTAATTGATCAGTTTGTAAACCATTCCGGCAAGGCCGGCACCAACGATGTGGGACATCGAGCTGGAAAAACAATCTTTCTTCCAGGTTTCCCAAAGATTTCGCCCATCCTTCAATACCTGGAAGACTGCGGCTGCCAAAGAAGAGATTAGGAACTGAGTCATGGCAAGACAGCCAAGTATCGTGATCAGGTGCTGTGTCTTAGTGAGGTCAAGGCTTACATAACCCGTTTGACTTATCAAAAACCATACACCGAAGGTTGCCGTTGTCGCGATCGTATTGATCGCTACATTCGACGGGATCATCAACCTGCCAAAGGGAAAACCGCGTGAGCGGAGATAGAGACAATTGGAAGACGTTTCGACCACCGTCAGGACTATCGCAGCTTGGCCTCCATAACGTAGAAATGTAAGAAGTACAAGAGCGTCTGCAAAGCTGATCGCGAACTTCGACCTCGGTAGCGTAAGCGTCATCCTCGGCGCGACCAAGATCCCGAAGCAAAGAAGTAGGAGGTAGCCTAGATCCAAGGCCGGAAAGTTCAACGTGGCAAAGGCGCCGACAAAACAGACTGAGCCTGCAGCGATGAAGATCGCTTTTGAAAGGGATGAGACTCTTTCGGCGCTCATATGAGGTAAGAACTGACTCTGAGGGAGGTTCATGGGTTGAAAGTTGGGATAAGCTGACGGCTGGGTAAGGAGCCGGGCAAACAGAAGTTTACCACGCCCGTTACGAAATAATCTACTTTTTTCTGACCCATTTGGGTTACATCTGTATACAAAGTTTACAGAGCTAAAGTGGATAATAAATATCCAATCCAGCAAGTCCCATATATAGAGCAGTTACTCGAATTCGAAGAACCAATAGTATACCGCGTATACATATTCCTCGGATGTCTCCGTTCAATCGCCGAATCAACCTGCCCATCTGTATCGTCTTGATAATAAATGAGTTAACGGCATGGAAGCTTGGCTTTACCATTGTGGCACATTGATTGAAATAGCAATGGCAGCAAGAAGTAAAAACTTCGGATCTCAAAAACAGGAGAAGAGACAATGAGAAAGATCAAAGGATATATCACGGTTGCAACAATGATGGCGGTTTTGGCAATGGGCACGACCTTCGCAAATGCAGGGATCATAGTTGCCGGTCTCCGAGATGACGCACCGGTATGTAAGACAAAGACCTCGAAGACCTGGGCAGGCATTATCGTTGCAGGAATCGTCGAGTTTTCGCGATTCGCAGTCACGGGCATCATCGTAGCAGGTGCTCCGGAAACCGATGGCGGATGCACAGTAGATCGCAACGGTATCATCGTTGCCGGATAAGCTCCCATACTTACCTAAACTTAGTAAGGGTTCTTCCCACACCGTTTCAGCCGGATGAGAGATCGTCCGGCTGCCTTTATTTGGTTGCTGAGGAAGTGCGAGCGGGGGAAAGCTCTCGCAAGTTTTTGACACAAGAGGAAAGCAGGCGCAGGAGATCGTCAACGTCGTCAGAAGTGTTGAAACGTCCGAAACTAAATCGGATCGCTCCGCGTGCAAGGTCATCCCCGCGGCCGATCGCTCGGATGACCGGCGAAGGTTCAAGTGTTCCGGACGAACACGCAGAACCTGTAGAGACCGCAATGCCCTGCATATCCAGATTGATGAGCAGCCCTTCACCTTCGATGGAGGTGAATGAAATGTTCGCGATATTCGGAAGTCGTCGTTCACGGTCGCCATTAAAGACAACGCCTTGAATGTTCTCACCGACCGCACTTTCAAGTCTGTCTCGGAGCAAACGACTAGATTCCGCAGTGGTTTCGAGTTCGTCGGAAGCGATCGAGCACGCTTCGCCTAGACCCACAATGTTGGGAACGGATTCGGTTCCACCACGCCGTTCGCGTTCCTGATGCCCGCCGATGTTTTGTGGATGAAGCCGAACTCCGCGGCGAACATACAACGCTCCGACGCCCTTAGGCGCATAGATCTTGTGAGCAGACATGGAAAGCAAGTCACAACAGATCTCTTCAACGTCAACCGGGACCTTGCCTGCTGCCTGAACGGCGTCGGTGTGAAACCAGATCTTTCGCCCTCGTGACCTCAGTTCTTTTATGAGCTTTCCTATTTCCGCTACCGGCTGCAACGTACCGATCTCGTTATTTGCGGTCATGATCGACACCAGGACCGTATTTTCGGTGATCGCCGCCTCGACGTCCTCTACCTTCACTATTCCATTCTCATACACTGGCAGGTAGGTGACCGAGAAACCTCGTTTTTGAAGGTCCTCACACACGTTCCTGACGGCGGAATGCTCGATCACCGAAGTCACAATATGTCGATCCGAGATTGCCGGCTGCGATTCAAGTAGGCCGCGGATCGCAAGATTGTTGGCTTCGGTACCGCCCGACGTAAAGACTATCTCGTTCGGACGAGCATTGATCAATCCTGCGACCTGATGACGTGCCTTGTCGACCGCTGTTTTCGCTTCTTGGCCGAAGTAGTGAATGCTGGACGGGTTGCCGAACTTCTCTGTCAGATACGGCATCATTGCTTCCAATACGCGCGGGTCTACTTGCGTTGTTGCGCTGTTGTCTAGATATATCCGCCGGAACATTTCTAAATTCTACCGCATCGAGAGGTGTACAAAAAGAAAAAGACAGGAAGAGGTCTTCCTGTCCATTTGTTGGGTTAATGTCCGGACTATTTTCCGAACCTGTATGTAGTGAATTGAGAGTCCATTCT
>CAYTDJ010000017.1:0-14616 GCA_964436265.1 uncultured Chloracidobacterium sp.
TTTATCTTTATCGCCGACGCGATGAACGAACTGGGCAGCGACGGCATTTCGCTCTGGAACGATGAAGATGGTTTCTATTATGACGTGCTGCACATGCACGGCGAAGGAAGTTCGCCCTTAAAAGTACGTTCGATGGTCGGGCTGATTCCTCTGTTTGCGGTCGGTACGGTCGAGCCTGAAATGCTCGAAAAACTGCCGGCATTCAAGGAACGGATGTACTGGTTCATCGAGAATCGGCCAGATCTTACCGACAACGTTTCATGTATGCGAACGCCCGGAATGGGAGAACGCCGCCTGCTCGCGGTTGCCTTCAGGGAACGCCTGGAAAAGGTACTGAAAGTAATGCTGGACGAGAACGAGTTCCTCTCTAAGTTCGGCATACGCGCACTTTCCAAATTTCATAAGGACAACCCGTATGTGCTGCATGTGAACGGGGACGAACATCGCGTCGATTATGAACCGGGTGAATCGACCAGCGGATTGTTTGGTGGAAATTCCAATTGGCGAGGCCCGATATGGTTTCCGGTCAATTATCTGCTGATCGAATCGCTTCAGAAATTCCATTATTACTACGGCGACGGTCTAAAGGTCGAATGTCCGACCGGATCCGGGCAGATGATGAATCTCTGGGAGGTCTCACAGGAACTTTCCCGCAGGCTGTCTCACATCTTTTTGAGGAACGGCGACGGTACGCGGCCCGTCTTTGGCGAGAATGACAAGATGCAAAATGATCCCCACTTCCGAGATCATGTTCTCTTTTATGAGTACTTTCACGGCGACAACGGCCGCGGCGTAGGAGCCAGCCATCAGACCGGCTGGACCGGCTTGGTCGCAAAGCTGCTGCACCAAAGCGGAGAGTGATCTGCACCGAACAAGGCCGGCCCGGAGCCGGCCTATTTGTTGGGAATAAACGGCGTCACCAATTTGATGTATGAGGTGCAGATCACGTTTTTCTGATGAGGAAGTATGGAGAAGAATGTCAGGCCTGAGTTCCCTGGTTTCATTGGTTCACGCAAAACGCACAATGATCGAGTCGCGGTCATTCTCGCGGGCGGCGACGGTTCGCGGTTAAGTTCACTGACAAGGATGATCGCCGGCGACGAACGCCCCAAACAGTTTTGCCCGATCCTCGACGATCGCACTCTGCTTGATCACACGAGGCGGCGGGTATCTTTGAAGATCGCCCCCGAAAATACCTTTTTTAGCTTGACCAAAAAACACGAGCGGTTTTTCAAAGCCCCGCTTTGGGACGCAAGGAAAAGCCAGCTGATAGTTCAGCCCGAGAACAAAGGAACGGCGCCGGCGATACTCTATTCGTTGATGCGGCTAACTCGAGAGAATCCGAATTCGGCGGTTGCTTTCTTTCCGTCCGATCACTATTTCTCGGACGACGAATCGTTCATGGAACATGTCGAGTCTGCGTTCCGCTCCGTGGAAGTAGCTCCGAGTGCGGTCGTGCTTCTGGGTATCGAACCGGAGAAGCCCGAGACCTCGTACGGGTGGATCGAACCTGCATCGACCTTGTTCGGCGGCGAGTCAAAAGGAATAAGCCGCGTGAAACGTTTCTGGGAAAAGCCCTCGACCGCATCGGCACGGATGTTGATGAAACAAGGAAGCCTTTGGAACAGCTTTGTGATGATCGGACGCGTAAATGCCTTTCTCGAAATGTTTCGGAAACATCTTCCCGATATGTTTCGGATGTTCGACGCTTCGAAGAACCTGCTCAATAGGCCAACGGAAGAGTCAGTAATGCGGTCGGTCTATGACTGGCTTAAGGAGACGAATTTCTCCAGCGAGGTGCTTGAAAAAGCGACTGAAGATTTGATGGTCATGCGCGTCGGCGACGTCGGTTGGTGTGATTGGGGAGAACCTCATCGAGTACTGGGGACCTTAAGAGGCCTCGGCATAAAACCTGAATGGGCGAACGCTTTAGCGGCCTAGGAGAGATTTTTGATATGAAGGCAATTGCAGTTAAACCCGGAACACCGAATTCAGTTCATCTTGTTGACATGCCGAAACCGTCGGTCGGCGAGATCGATAATGGCCGAGGCGTACTTGTAAAAGTCCTGCGCGTCGGAGTGGACGGTACCGACAAAGAGATCAACAATGCCGAGTACGGTGCCGCTCCCGCGGGAGACGATTTTCTGGTAATCGGGCACGAAGGTTTCGGCGTCGTTGAAGAGGTCGGGCCGAATGTTCATGAATTGAAGCCGGGGGATTATGTCGTTGCAACTGTTCGCCGTCCGGGTCACAGCATATATGACCTGATCGGCACCAACGACATGACGACCGATGACACCTACTACGAACGCGGCATCAATCTCCGACACGGTTTTCTCTCGGAATATTATGTTGACGACGCCGAGTTCATCGTTAAGATCCCGCGCGGACTAAGAGATGTTGGCGTACTCCTTGAGCCGATGACCGTTGTTCAAAAAGGCATCACTCAGGCATATGAGATCCAACGTCGGCTGAAAGTCTGGAAACCAAAACGTGCCGCGGTCGTCGGAGCGGGTACGATCGGATTGCTCGCGACGCTTGTCTTCAAACTTCGCGGAATGGAAGTCGTGACATTCGGCCGAACACCGCGGCCGTACACAAACTCGGACCTGGTCGAAGAACTGGGCGCTCAATACGTTTCGACCGCCGACATATCGCTGCCCGAATATTCCGCACAAAATGGTGGATTTGACATTATTTTTGAAGCCACCGGTTTTTCACCAATAGTTTTCGATGCGATGCAAGCCTTGGGCAAAAACGGAGTATTGGTCCTTTCCAGCGTAACAGGCGGCGACCGGATCATCGAGGTACCTGCGGATAAGATCAACCTCGAATTCGTGCTTGGAAACAAGGTGATGGTCGGAACGGTAAATGCGAATCGGGAGTATTTTGAAAGCGGGGCAAAGGACATGGCGGCTGCCGTACTAGAATACGGCGACTGGCTCTCGAAGCTGCTGACACATCCCGTCAAGGGCCTCGAAAACTATAAGCAGCTATTTGAACTACTTACAACTGGAAAAGGTGTGATCAAGGCCTATTGTGACGTCGCGGCTGATGCAAAGTCTGCTTTCGAATGAAGTGATCAAAGGCAAACGAGTGGCCATTGACGGGCTATAATTCGATCGAAAAACTTCGGGAAGCCAACCGTTCGATCTCAGATTCTCTGACGGTATAACCTATGCCGGCTCCTGACGGAGCTTCGATCGTCCCGCGTGAGCTGACCTCGATCGGAGGTTCGACGATGTCCTCCTTCCAATAGCGTGCCGATGCCGAGACATCGCCCGGCAGAACGAATCCCGGAAGCGTTGACATTGCTATGTTATGCGCCCGGCCGATGCCGGTTTCCAGCATTCCGCCGCACCAGACCGGCACACCTTTCGAATGGGCGAATTCCTGGATCTCTCGGGCCTGTGAGTGTCCGCCGACACGTCCCAGCTTGATGTTTACAATTCTGCAAGCATCGATCTCGATCGCCTGGCGGGCGTCGCGAAGACACGTTATCGACTCATCAAGGCAGATCGCTGTTCGTAACTTCTGTTGGAGTTTTGCGTGGTCAAGAAGATCGCCGGCCGTCAATGGCTGTTCGATCATCAATAGGCCGTATTCATCCAGCGCGAGCATCACATCGAGATCGCGTTCGAGTTCATAGGCTGAATTTGCGTCAACTGACAATAAGATGTCGGGATACACCTTCCGAACCGCTTCTACAAGATCAATGTCCTTGCCGGGCTTTATTTTTATCTTTATTCGCTGATATCCCGCGTCGATCTCTTTAGCGACCTTTTCAAGCAATGCTTCGGTGTTGGCTTGGATCCCGATCGATACCCCGCAACTTATTTCCCCGCGGGAACCACCCAGTAATTTATGAAGTGGAATATCACGGCTCTTGGCTTCAAGGTCCCAGATCGCGGTCTCAACTGCGGCGATCGACATCCTGTTGCCCTTGATAGGCGAAAGCACGTCTATCACATCCGCCGCCGTTCTCACTCCTGCGGCAGCGAGCATTGGGGCGATCGTCTTTATTATCACCTGCCAGGCAGGATCAACAGATTCCGGATTATAGAACGGCCGCTCCATTGCGGTGCACTCCCCATAGCCTGCGTTTCCGGTGTGGTCGATCGCCCGCACCAAGATCACTCGGCGGCCTGTCGTTACACCGAAGCTTGTCTCAAACGAGTGCTTCAGCGGCATTTCGATCTCGACGAGTTCGATCCTTTGCAATGTGAGTTCGCCCACTATGTTTGCCGGTTCCTTTAGTATTTTGTGATCAACGGATCATTTGAGCCCGAGTCTTTTCTATGCCTCGTCATACCAACGCGTACTCGCCACGTACTCTTCTTCGAATTGACGCAGGTGTTCAAGCGAACGCTCCGACTGGCTGTGCGCACACGCCACGAGGATCGCGTTTATTGCAGCGACGGGCGCCACGTACGAATCGATAAAAGAGGTTCGAGCGATGGAAGCGATCAGATATGAATCGCAAAACTTCGCGATCGGGGTCGCATCGCCATTAGTTATTCCAAAGCTCGGAACGTTTCGCTTGCGCGCGCTCTTTACTGCTTCGATGGTCTCGCGTAGCCCGCGTCCGAAACTTATCGCGATCAGAAGATCTTTTGGCGTAAGGATCTTCATTCGGTTCTGAATGACGCCGCTGCTACCGATCGGCGAATCGGCGTCAAATCCGAGACGGACGAGGCCGTATGCAAGAGAGCCGGCAAGCGAGGCCGCGAAATCGACGCCAATGATCACTATCCTCTGCGAGAGGTTTATTCTATTTGCGATCTCGATGATCTTGCCGCTATCCAGCGTAGCCCGAAACTCGTTCAGGTTTTCCAGATCCTTCTCGACGCTCTGAACTATGCGGTCCGAAACAGTTCGCGGCGTTTGTTCCGCAGCCTTCATTGCCGCGTATGGAGTGATCTTGGTAACAAAGTGCTCGCGAAGATCGTGAGCAAAGTCGGCAAATTTTTCGTAACCGATCGCCTGAATGGTTCGGATGATCGTTGCAGAATCGACATCGTATCGTTTTCCCATATCGCGCGAGGAAAGAAAATACGTCTCGTTCGACTCATCGAGGATCCGGCGGAGAAGTTTCTGGCGTTTTGAGCTCAGGTCTGACGCAGCCTCGATCAGGCGGGTGCTTAGCGAGGTCTGTCCATTTTCGCCATTTCGTGTCTCGCCAATTCTGAGATTATAGGCGGTCTCTATCGAGGTTTTTTTCGCTGAGGCTTCAGACCGTTTTTCGTTCCTTGAGGTCGAAGTCCTTTTTTGGGCTTTTTTGTTCATTCTCTTGCCCTGCCGCTGTTCTGCGGGTAGTTCTAGCTCACGTGAAGCAAACTGTGTTTCCAAAATCGAGTGTGTATGTTAGTGCAGTATGGCTAAAAACGCAACACTTGATGCATAAATCACGTTTTGCACTGCAAATCCCATCAAAACACATAAATCCTACGCCTCTTTTACACCACTCCCCACGGGAGCGAATCTATTTTTAGCATAAAATGCAATGAGTGATGCAATGTGTTGACAATCTGCATCAATTGATGTAGAAATGTTCTGCTTTCCACGGGAATGTAATTCTATCAACTTGGGTATCGTTGGGGTCAGCTTACTTCGAAGAGTATTGTTTGATGTCTCGATCTTGACCGACATGCGGGGCATTTCATCACCGATGAAATGCTGACGCAGATGGAATACATTGCCGATCTAATTGAAAAACGGTGCGGTTACCCAGAAACACAACAGGAGACTGATGTCATGAAAACAATTGCGAGACCCCGGAACTCGGCCGGCCATACCGAGAAAGTGAGACTCTCAGGGATTTTCACGCGATCTTGGCGGGTAGCCGTATTTGCATGCTTTGCCATGTTGGTCTTCAGCTTAGGTTCCGAGGTCTATGCTCAAACTACGACATCGACGATCGAGGGAACGGTCACTGACCAGAACGGAGCGGTCATCGCGGGAGCAACAGTAAAGGCGACCGGAACAACGTTGGCAGTAGAACGAACCGCGACAACCGACAAAGACGGCCTATATCGTTTCGTGGCGTTACCTGCAGGATCTTACACGCTTTCCTTTGCCCAGACCGGCTTTTCCTCCAAGACGTCGACCTTGGAGCTTACGCTTAACAGAACCGCGGTCCTAAATGTGCAGTTACAGGTTTCCGGGAATGTAGAGCAGGTTGACGTCGTGGGAGACAGGCAATTGATAGAACCAAATGAAGGTACGATCGGTCAAACTATCACCCCGAAACAGATAACTGACTTGCCCGTCAACGGACGTAATTATCTAGACTTGCTGCAGCTTGTGCCGGGAATTGCGATAAATCGTCAAGCAGATCCGGACGGTGATAATGCCACTCCGATCCTCGGCGAGCGAGGCGGCAACACAAATTTCTTTATCGACGGGCATCCGAACAAGGACACCGTTAACGGCGGGCCTGCTGCACAGTTCAATCAGGAAACGATAGCTGAGTTCCAGGTCCTGACCGCCGGTTATAAAGCCGAATTTGGTCAGGCCTCCGGCGGTATCGTGAATGTTATTACGAAAAGCGGGAGCAACTCGTTTAGAGGGGTCGGTTCGTTCTTTCTTCGTAACGATGCCCTGGATTCGGTTAATTCTCTAAAAACAACCTTGACCGATCCGCTTCCTCTCAGCCGTTACGACTACAGCCTTGCAGGCGGCGGACCGATCATTAAGGACAAATTCTTCTTCTTTGCGTCCTCGGAGCGAATTACCGAGAGTCGTCAGATCGATTTCACATTTCCGGACACTCAGAACGCGGTCGTAAATCAGCTTCTGCGGAACCAAGAAAACCCGTTTGATACTCCATCCAAGACGTACGAAACGAGAAACTTTATTAAGTTGAATCAGACACTTGGTCAGCATCAATTGTCCCAAGAGTTTAACTACACGAACAGCCGCATCAAGAATTTTCTGCCGCTTTCACAATCGCAAAGCCTGCCATCGGCACGAAATAATATTGGCTCTCGCAGTTTGCTGCTCGCATTTGGCGATACGGTTTTGCTTGGTGACCAGGGGAACCCGTATATCTTGACATTGCGCGGAGCGTATCGCGGAGAACCTTCGAATACTGAGCCGGCACACCCTGAAATTACAGGCTCGACTAGATTCAATGCATATAGCGGGCCAGGTTCATTCTTATTCGGCGATCTGCCGGTGTCCGTATTCGGGAACCCGCAAACACCATCAAACCTTGATCAAAAATACGTTGCACTCTCGGCCAACCTCAGCAAACTGGTTGGTGATCACGATATCAAAGTCGGTTGGAATCTTTTGAGGACGAAAGTTGACGGGCTTGAAACACGACTACTGCAAAATCAGCTTTTCGCATCTGTTTCAGATTTTGCGACTTATGGAGCTGCGACGGCGGGAGTTTACTTACTGGCTGACCGAGGAGGTGTGACTCCGCAGGGTGACGAGATCCATCTACTTAATACTTATAACGGCTTGTACATCCAGGATGACTGGAAGCTGCTGAAAAACTTGACCATTAACATGGGCCTACGCTGGGATTACGACTCGGAATTCAAAACGAAGAAGAATTTCTCGCCGAGACTGAGCGTCGCCTGGTCAATTTCGCCGAAAACCGTCGTCAGAGCAAACTTGGGTGTTTTTTACGATCAGTTTCGATTAGGACTGGTCAGGGATATTCCCGCATTTGGCGGAGCGGACCAGCGGACCGGGCAGAAATTCGTCTTCCCCAGACTCTTGTACGGTTCGCCTTCCTATGTTTCAAGCATTGCGTTATTGAGCGGACTGCCGGGTGGATGTTTTCAAAATCTTACAACGGGAAATCTGACAGACGCGCAAGTTGCTGCCGCCGGTGCAGCGGGGATCTGCCCGTTTACCGGAGCTCCGTTCATAGGAGTCGACCGGCTAAATCGCGTTGTTGCTCCGGGTCATGCATTCATCCCGGCCAATGCGGTGGTTACGGCAGCTAACGTTCAGCAGCTGACAGGGCTAACTCCTCAGCAATATGCTGACCAGGCCAGTGCGGCCATTGGACAGCCGGCGGGTTATTTTACTTTCGGCACTCTGGGACTGCTTTACAACCAGATAATACCTCCCGCACCGTTCCCGATCGGGATCGACGAAAGTTTCAAGACGCCGCATACGCTTGGCTTCACCGTCGGCATTCAACACGAACTTTTCAAAGATACGGTCATCAACGCGGATTATTATCACCGCGAAATGCGTAACCTATTGGGCGTTAGAGTAACTAATCTTCCCTTTAGAGCAAGAGTGGTCGGGCGAGTTTATGATCCGCCTTTCACGGCAGGTCCGATCAACACGTTCGGACCATTCTTCAAGGGTAAATACGATGGGCTGGTACTCGGCCTGAACTCGAGGTTTGCAAAGAGATTTGTTGTCGGTACGAGCTACAGCTATGCCAAGGCAACTGATAATTCGCTCGGGATAAATGCTCTCCCATCGGACAGTTTTGTCGGGATCGTCCCGGTCGTTACGGAAGCCTCGACAGGGCAAACCAATGCAAACGGATCGTTCACTACGGCACAGGGCAGATTTGTTGCTCAGGCAGGAACATTTCTCAACGGTCCAGACCTTGATAAAGGACCGTCCGATCTGGCATTAGATCATGTTTTCCAAGTCAACGGACTTGTCGATCTTCCTTGGAAAATACAGATTGGCGGTATTTTCCGGGCACAAAGCGGGTTTCATTTTACCAGGGCGACGGCATTGGGAGCTCCATTGAGTCAAGGTGATCCCGACGGCGACTCGACCGTAAACGGCCTTGATGTGAAAGCCGGAAGGAATGCTTTTACGGCCCCTGACTTTCTCAACCTTGATATGCGATTCACCAAGAGGTTTGACATTGGCGAACGGGTCAAACTTCAGCTGTTGTTTGAGTTCTTTAACCTATTGAATCGGCAAAATCCGGCGGCGGTCCAGACCCAGGAAGGAATAACCGGACAACCGTTCGGAAAGGCCACCCAGGTTTTGCCTGGGCGCGAGGGCCAATTTGGCTTCAGGATCGAATTTTAACAGGGCCGGGTCACACCAATAAGATGGGAAACAACCAAAAATTGACGCGTCGGGAGTTGCTGAGAACCGCAGCGGCCGCAGGCGTCGGGGTTCTCGCAGCCCCGATGCTAAACATCGGCCGCTTCCGGCTCTTTGCTAATTCCGAGACGGAATATTCGACAAGGGCGATCGATCTGGTTTCGCGTTCGACCGTGATCGACATGCTTTGCGTCCTTACGCTTGATTTCAAAAAATACGATAAGTGGATGGCCGATCCCGAATCGTTTACGGCCGCTGACCTTCAGCCGTTCAAGGATTCGCAGATCGACGTCATCCATCCGGCTGTCGGACTCGGAGGCCCGAACGCATATGAGGGTGCACTGAAGTTTTTCGCAAGCTGGAACGCGTTCATCGCAGATCACGACGAGCATTTGATGCGGATCGACAGTCCAGGAGATCTGGCACGAGTAAGAACGTCCGGCAAACTCGGTGTCCTCCTTGGTCTTCAAAACTCCGATCATTTTCGAACGCCTGATGACGTAACTTTCTTCCGCGGCCTCGGGCAGCGGGTTTCACAGCTGACCTACAACTCCCGTAACTTGATAGGTAATGGCGCGACGGAAAGACGCGACGACGGCATTTCCGATTTTGGTGCTGCCATCATTGAACGGATGAACAAGGTCGGAATGGCCGTCGATGTTTCCCATTGCGGCGACCGAACGACACTCGACGCTTTCGATATTTCCAAGAAGCCCGTTCTGATCACTCATTCTAACTGTCGCGTTCTTGCGGGCGGACATCCCAGAGACAAATCCGACGAAGCGATCAAAAAGGTCGGTGCGGCCGGGAGCGTGATGGGCATCACGGGCGTGCGAATGTTCGTAAAGGCCGACGAGCCGACGACCATCGAACACGTACTCGACCATTTCGATCACGTCAGAAAACTGATCGGACCGCAGCACATCGGCGTCGGAAGCGACATTGATCTCTACGGTTACGATTCAATGCCCGCGGACCTCAACAAACAACTACGGGCCGGATACAAAGGTAGTTACGCGTTTCGTGAAAAGATCGATGTCGAAGGATTGGACCATCCGAAACGAATGTTTGACCTGACCGAGGGCTTGATCCGAAGGAAATATTCCGATGCGGACATTGAAGGCATCCTCGGCGGAAATTTCAAACGCGTGCTGGGCGACGTATGGACCGTCGCACCATCGGCTTGAGCGCCGAAACGCTGACCTTTACAAGATCACAGGAGTAATAATGGACCTTCATCGATACATTTGTGGGCTAAGTTTCCTTTTTTTTGGCTTTATACTCACATCGTCCGCGTTCGCCCAGCCCGCACCGCTTGCGGGCTTTAATGAATATGCCGAAAAGGCTCGTGTCGACTGGGAAGTCCCGGGTATGGCGATCGCGATCGTCAAGGACGACAAGATCGTTTACGCCAAGGGATTTGGCGTAAGAAAACTTGGCGAGACGGCGCCGGTCGATGAGAAAACGATATTTGCGATCGGTTCGTCGTCTAAAGCCTTCACGACGGCATCGCTTGCGATCCTCGTTGACGAGGGAAAGATCAAATGGGATGACCGAGTATCCAAGTATTTGCCTGAGTTTGAGGTTTACGATCCGTATGTCACGCGCGAACTCACGATCCGGGACCTGATCACGCATCGAAGCGGATTGGAACGCGGCGATTTCCTCTGGTATGGAACCGAGAACAGCCGCGCCGAGATACTTAGACGCACGCGTTTCATCAAACCGACATGGAGCCTTCGAAGTACTTTCGGATATCAGAACCTGATGTACCTCGCCGCAGGGACCGTTGTTGAGCGGGTTTCCGGCAAGACTTGGGACCAGTTCGTCGCAGAACGCATATTTGCACCGCTCGGAATGAACGCCAGCGGAACCAGCATCAAGACGTTCAAACCGGGCGATAACGTTGCTGCTCCACACGCAAAGATGGAAGACAAAGTTGAGTCAATTCCCTGGCGTGACATAGACAATATCGCACCGGCCGGTTCGATAAACTCAAATGTACTCGACGTCGCTCAATGGATCAGGCTGCAGCTTGGCGCGGGAACCTTCGAGGGCAAAAAGATCTTCAGCCCATCGGTGTCAAAAGAGATGCACATGGGCCAAACGATCATCCGGCTCGAAGGCCAGCAGGCACTGTCGTATCCGGAAGCCCATTTCCTAAACTATGGAATGGGCTGGTTCCTTTCCGACTATAAGGGCCGCAAGCTCGTAGAACACGGCGGTGCGATCGACGGCATGCGTGCCGAAGTTGCACTCGTTCCTGAGGACAAACTAGGTGTCGTGATATTGACGAACATGAACGGTTCGCTAATTTCAATGCCGCTGCTTTATCGGATCATCGATTCCTATGCGGGTTTACCACAAAAGGACTATAGTGCCGACCTGCTAAAGACCTATAAGTCGCTAGTCGAGGCCGGTGCCGCAGCCGAAAGGAAAGCGGACGCCGAACGGGTTTTGAACACGAAGCCTTCACTGGAACTTGCGAAATACGTAGGAACCTATACGAGCGAGCTTTACGGTGACGTCAAGATAACGATGGACGGTGACCGACTTAAAATGGCTTTCGGACCCGCTTTCGTAACTCCGTTGGAACACTGGAATTATGATACGTTTCGCGGTCGTTTCTTCGCTGCCGGTGTTTCGAAGCCGTCGGTCACGTTTGCGA
Organism: uncultured Chloracidobacterium sp.; assembly: GCA_964436265.1. GTDB lineage: Bacteria > Acidobacteriota > Blastocatellia > Pyrinomonadales > Pyrinomonadaceae > OLB17. The sequence goes on from CAYTDJ010000017.1 coordinate 11,711, forward strand.
TAAACGCACAGGGGAAAGCCGACTCGCTCACACTCGGAATGCCCGGAATGGCAGCGTATCCGTTCAAGAAAGCACCTGACGCAAAATGAAGATTTTTCGCAGATCGATAATCCTGTCGCTCGCACTAATTGCGAGCCTGCTCTCGCCCGCAGCGAGCGTTCTCGGTCAAACCACAGCCGCTGAATACGACGTCGTGATCCGCAACGGCCGGGTTCTCGACGGTGCGGGTAATCCGTGGATCCTCGCAGATGTCGCTATCAAAGACGGTAGATTCGTTCGTGTGGGCAAGGTCGCCGGCAAAGGTGCGAGAGAGATCGACGCCGCCGGCAGATTTGTTTCGCCCGGCTGGATCGACGTCATGGACCAGTCAGGCTCTGTACTTCGCAGGAACGGTCTGGCTGAGAACAAGCTGCTGATGGGAGTCACGACCGCGATCGGTGGCGAGGGCGGAACGCCCGTCCCCGCGGACAAGATCGGCGAATACTTTACCGAACTCGAGACCAAAGGGATCAGCATAAATTTCGGAACGTATTTCAGCGAGACTCAGGCACGGGCCGCTATCCTCGGCACATCGGCAAAGGCCCCGACACCGGAAGAATTGGCGAAGATGAAATCGATCATGGAAACGGCAATGAAGGCCGGCGCCATGGGAATGACGACCGCTTTGATATACCCGCCGTCCAGCTATGCGACGACCGATGAACTGATCGAAATGGCAAAGGTTGCCGGAAGATACGGCGGCATATACGCCAGTCATATTCGCGGCGAAGGGAAGGAGCTTGTCCAATCAGTTGAAGAAGCCATAACCATCGGTGAAAAGGGCGGATTGCCCGTTGAGATCTTTCACCTCAAAGCCGCGTATCAACCCGGATGGGGGAAATTGATGGGCGAGGCAGGCGACGCCATCAACCGTGCACGTGCCCGCGGAGTAGACGTCGCGGCGGACCTCTATCTTTATACCGCCGGAGGCACGGGCCTCGAAGCCACCATCCCTTCGTGGGCGTTCGAGGGTGGTTCTCAGAAACTGCTTGAGCGTCTTAAAGACCCCGCAACTCGGGCCCGGCTGAAAAACGAGCAGAAGACCGGCTCGCCCGGTTGGTGGAACATCATCGAAGCGTCCGGCGGTTGGGAAAACATTATTCTCGCCGGCGCACGCAACCCTGAAAACAAACGCTTCGAAGGCAAATCGCTTGCCCAGATCGCCAAAGAGTGGAACAAGGAACCGGCCGACGCCGCGTTCGATCTAGTCGCTGCCGGCTCGGGACGTGTCGTTGCCATCTACCACATGATGAGCGAACAGGACATCGAGACGGCACTGAGGTTTCCCTGGACCAGTATAGGAAGCGACGCAGGAGCTTCGGAAAAGGTCGGTGATATTGACGCGATCGGACTCGCGCATCCGCGTGCCTATGGAAATCACGCTCGGCTAATTGCTCGATACGTTCGCGAACGAAAAGTGCTTACTCTCGAAGAAGCGATCCGCAAAATGACGTCCTGGCCCGCAACACGCATGCGTCTCGCGTCCCGCGGAACGATCAAGGAAGGAAATTGGGCCGATGTCGTGATATTCGACTATGACAAGATCCAGGACAGATCGACGTATGAAGCACCGCTGTTGAGCCCGGTCGGGATCGACTATGTTCTTGTCAACGGACAGATCGTCATCGAAAGCGGGAAACACACGGGAGTTCGCCCGGGGAAAGTACTTTACGGGCCTGGCAAGCAATGGCAATGACGGCAGTTGGATCATCGATAGTTATTCGCGATATAGAAACGACCGCCGAGTTCAAAGCGACCGAGGAATTTCAACGCGAGATATGGGGAATTCCCGACATAGACGTTGTGCCTCTTTATCATCTCGTGGCCTCTGTTGCGTCAGGCGGAATTCTGCTTGGTGCGTATGACCGAAACGAAATAGTCGGTTTCGTTTACGGTTTCGTCGGCTTCGAACGCGGCCGCACCGTGCATCATTCGCACATGCTTGCGGTACATCCAGAGTATCGATCTCAGGATCTCGGTTTTCGGCTTAAGGCAGCGCAGCGCGAACGAGTTCTTTCGCAGGGTATCTCGATCATGACGTGGACATTCGACCCGCTCCAGAGCCTGAATGCTAATTTCAACATTCGAAAGTTGGGGGCTGTGGCGGACCGATACTATATCGACTTTTACGGATCTGACGCCGCCAGTTTTCTTCACAGCACGGGGACCGATCGGCTATGGGTATCGTGGATGCTCCGAAGCGAACGCGTAATTAGTCGGATGGAAAGGTCAATGTCGAACGAAGACCGCCAAACCCCGCGGCTGCTTGTTGATTCAGCTTCGGGCGATGTCCCGTTGATCAATGACCTTAGCCGCCTCGCGGCGGCCGACGAAGTATCGATAAAGATCCCGCGAAGTATCAATTCCATTGCAGAACGCGACCGCGGCCTTGCGATGGAGTGGCGGTTCGCAACCCGTGATGCGTTCGTAGCCGCATTTGACGCCGGGTTTGCGGTGTCCGACTTTGTTATTCCCGGTCCCTCGGATGACGCCCCGGGCGGGTACATTCTAAGGCGCGACGTTGATCTAAGCTATTGGCAGAATTCGTGATCTAAGGAGACAGAAACAGTGAATACGTCCAAGTTTTTATCTATAGCCATCCTATGTTTGATCTTAGCAGGCCTTTTCTTTGGCCCGCTTCCGTTGTCGTCTGCTGCCGATGAACCCGCATCGTCTCAAACTACCCAGCCGCCGGTTCAGATGACCGCGGAAGACGTCGGTGCATTTCTCGACGGCATCGTTCCCCAGCAGCTCGACCGCGAAAATATAGCGGGCGCCACCGTAGCGGTCGTTAAAGACGGCAAACTCCTATTTGCCAAAGGCTACGGCTTTGCGGATCTAGAGGCCGGGATCCCGGTCACCCCGGA